>JAYTHQ010000236.1:0-3895 GCA_043732445.1 Bdellovibrionales bacterium
GCCGTCAAACGAGCCAATGGCGCCGTTGGTCGCGATGCCGCCCGTAAAAAAAGAAGATTCGGCGCTCGTTCTTTTAGTTGAAGACAATCAAACCAATCAGCTGCTCGCCGAACTTTTATTACAAGAGCTTGGGCACCGCGTGCACACGGTAGCGAACGGCCGCGAGGCTCTTGAGGCACTCACGAGAATTTCGTACGATTTGATTTTGATGGATTGCCAGATGCCGGTCATGGACGGATTCGAGGCGACTCGTAAAATTCGTGAACGCGAGGGTACGACCGGCCAACACACGCCGATCATCGCGATGACTGCAAATGCGCTCGACTCCGATCGCGAGAAATGTTTCGCGGTGGGCATGGATGATTTTTTAGCGAAGCCATTTCAGGCCTCGGACCTCAATGAAAAGCTTCGGCGCTGGGTGAAAGTTGAAGTTCGGGGCAGCGTCGACTGGGCCGTACTTCATGACCTTTCAGGAAAAACAAACGCGACCGTCGTGACTCGACTGATTCAATCGTTCCTAAAAACACTGCCGGCCTCTTTGCTCGAGATTGAGAAGGCGAAAAGTGCCGGCGATCAAGACGCATTGCGGGCTTGGGCGCATCAGCTGAAATCATCGAGTGCGTCGCTTGGTGCACTTGAACTCCATGCACTTTGTCAGCGTCTCGAATCGTCGATTGAAACTGCGAGTTCAGCTGCAATTATCGATGTCGCCGCAGCCGACCTTTTAAAAACAGGCGCCGAAGTGGTGGCTGAGTTCCAGGCTCAAACAAGATATGTTTAAATGAGCAGGCGATAGCCTTCGTTCAAAACCGTTTCGATCTTGACCACTGAAACCTGGATTTTTTTACGTAAGTGACCGACATGAGTGTCAACGGTTCGGTCGGTGACCGCGATATCTGATCCCCAAACTTTATCGAGCAGCTGGGTCCGTGAGAAAACTCGGTCGGGTGCGCGCGCAAACGTAAGCAGCAAGCGAAATTCAATTGACGTCAGGAACACGTTTTCGGCTTGGCCTGGGGGCTTCAAGATCGAAACCCGCTGCTTTTCCACGTCGATTGTCATGTCTTTGAGCTTTAAAACCGCCTGTTGATCTTGGGCCGTTGCGGTCTTTTTAAGCTTCGCGTTTACGCGAGCGCGTAACTCAAGGGGGTCGAAAGGCTTCGAGATGAAGTCATCGACGCCTAACGAAAACGCGATCACTTTGTTTGCCGTCTCTGTCCGGCCAGTCAGGATGAAAACCGGAATTTCGGCATCTTGGCCGATTTCCGCCAGAAATTTCATGCCGTCGCCGTCGGGGAGCTCGAGATCTAAGATGACGAGATCAAATGTCTGCTTTTTAAGCGCTGCTTTGGCGTCGGCGAGTGTTTTGGTAAGAACGACCTGATGCTGATCGAGAGCGGCCTCGACGAGGATTTGGATCTCGGCATTGTCTTCCACGCAAAGTATGGTTTTCATGAGGTGCATCGTACCCGTAGGGGAAAACTGAGGCAATCCCTGGCTTTGGCCTTAAACGATGCGATCCCTCAAGGGATGGAGAAATCTCCACATCGTCTCCCTACGGTGTCTATTGGCCGGGCGTAGCTTCTCTACATGCGGCGGCTCTCAAAAGGCAGCTGCTTAACAAACACCTGCCCCCGGGCACAAGGATAAGAAAATGAAAGCACTCCTCACACTCGCTGTAGTTCTCGCTGCTACTTCTGCGTTCGCTGCTGAAACTGCACCTGCTGCAAAAGCACCTGCTGCACCTGCAACTACTGCAGCACCTGCTGCAACTACGACTGCTGCAGCTGCTCCAGCTCCAGAAACTGCTCCAATGAAAAAACATTCTAAAAAAGGCAAACACGGCAAAAAAGGCGAAGCTACAAAGATGTAATCAGCTGACCGAAGTTTAATTCGGTCGCTCGCGAGCAATCGCAACTGATTTCGTTTTTAGTCTTTTTAAGAAGGCCAGTTCAGTGATGAATTGGCCTTTTTCTTTTTGATCTAGGAATTCTCAAGGCCGAATTGTTTTCGAAGTTTTGCTAAACAGATCGGTGACCGTCAGCACCGCGTGGCCGTGATCGTCTGACCACTCGTAACTCGCGCGTGGCTCGATCTCAAATCTGTTTCGGCGGTGAATCCGCCTCTCGACGAGAAAAGGCGCGAAAATCCAGTTTGCATTTTGAATTGAAGCAATCGCGATTTTCGTCTCTGAGAGGCCGAGTGGAGTGCCGGCTGCGGGTGTTCGGTACTGAATGAAAACCGCCGGTGTCTTGGCGTCTCGGATGATTTCTAATTTTTCGCACATGACGGGGTCGCCATCGTTCAACGCCAGTGGCTGCGGTTGTCCGATTTCTGCAAGCACGAGATTTGTTCCCGTAAACTCAACATGGCGATCGCCGTCTTGAACCGAAAGACACGCAGGTCGTTTCGCCTCGACGGATGGCTCAACAAGTATTGAAGCAGGCTTTTTCACCGACGGTGCCGAACAGGCGGTGATGAAAAATACGACCACGAGCATCAGAATGCGCATCAGAATGGTCGTTTCATATCGCGCTGGGTTTTCAAAAATGCAGCGAGCCAACGGTAGGCTTTTAGATCTGCGGTCTTCAGCGATTTCTGGCGTGCAAAGAAATTGTAGATCGCTTCGACTTCGCGCAGTTCAAGTTGAATAAATCCTTCGTACGGAGTCGCCGGCAGCAGATTTAAAAATCGCGTTGTCTCTGATCCGTAGACCTCCGTCAAGATTTTCGCCTTCAGGCGAAATTCCTTTTCACTGAGCCGAACTCCAAAGTCTGGCGCCGCGTTGTAGGCGCTCGCAAACAATCTCGGGTGAGTCGCAAACGCTTGGTGGACTGCGTAACTGACATCTTGGTGATGGGGATGGCCATACTCGCCAATAATGCCGTGTGTGAAGATGGCGTGCGGCTTTGGCAAAGTGAGGAGCCGCGCCGAAATCTCTTCGACTGGAAGCCGCTTGGCAAAACGATCTTGATAGCCCCACCACTGAGCATCGCGAACGCCGAGCAGGTCACAGGCCTTTTCGAATTGGCGACGCCGTTTTCGGCCTGCGCCATCGGCGTCACCGTTGGTCATGCAGATCACCGTCCACGGGCGGGTGCGGCGAGCTTGGAGCAAGCCTCCGAAAAAAATCGTCTCATCATCTGGGTGCGCAACGCAGAGTAAGTTATCGGCCATGGGACTCCGTTACATGCACGAGCTTCGGCTTTGCTTCAGGCGATGTCTGTCTCATAGTATTTAATCATGAAGTTACTGATCGCCGAAGATGCAACTGACTTGAGTCGACAAGCGTCGAGCTGGCTCGAAACGCGCGTTCTGCGAGACGGAGTTCGCTCGGCGTTTTTACCCGCAGGAAAAACCCCTGAGGCGCTTTATAAACTCTGGGAGTCCGAGCGGCCCCCGTGGCTCACCGGACTTCGCCTCAAACAAATTGATGAGGTTCTGACTGGACCCGAGAGCGGCATGTTTAAGCGATTTTTCCAGGAGCATCTGCCGAGTTATCAAAAGCAAATGGCCTGGATTGAACGCGCCGACGAGCCCGCCGACGTCGCCGTCCTGGGCCTAGGTCTGAATGGCCACATCGCATTTCATGAACCCCATTTGCCAGACTGTTTTTACGGCGGCTGCGTCCAGCTCAACGATCTGACGTGCAAAACATTATCACTCGCGAACGGCACGTGGGGTCTGACTTACGGCGCCTCGACGTTCATGGATTGTCGATCGATTTTGATGATCGCGAGCGGAGAGTCGAAACGAGCTGTTGTGCAAAAACTCTTGGCCCACTCAAAAGATCTACCCGCGACGTCACTTCTAAAGCACGCGAACTTTACATTGTTGGTCGACAAGGCCGCAGCGGCCACGGCTTCTTAGCAGACGAAGAGCGAACGCCCGAGGC
>JAYTHQ010000237.1:0-3893 GCA_043732445.1 Bdellovibrionales bacterium
CATGCGGAATTCACGAAACTTGTAGAAAAAGATGTTCCGGCTCTCGAGATTGAGCGCGCGAAAAGATATTTGATTGGTCGACATGATATCGACCTCCAAAGAAACTCATCGATTAGCTCTTCAATGCTCTTTAATGAGATCTACGGTATCCCGGCTGAAGAGATGTTTAAGTATTCCGAACATCTTCACCCCATCGGCGCCAAAGAAATTCGACAACTGGCGAAAGACATCTTTTCGCAAGCGAACATCACGTGCGTTGTGGGACCAACCAATCCCGTCAAATAGCGTCTCAAAACGAGATTTTGGTCTGGGTATAAGCGCGGGTTCTGCGTCGTCTAACAAGAGCTGCCTGTTTCCGCAGCTGCGGTTTCGGTACAATGGAGAGACAGCAGGAGGATCTGCAAATGTCCCTCTTTGTATCGCCGACGGAGTATTTTCAAACCGTGGTTCAGGAAGCGTGTGACGAACGTAAGTTCAAAACGTTTCCCCTAGCGAAGGGTTATCTCGCCGACCTACTTCAATTCTACGTGCCGTCGTCGAATCTTTTCGACGATGTTGATTCGTCAGGTCGGCGAACACGAGAAACGCTGGCCGAAACTTTTTTGAAAGCGCAAAACTCTGACCCTGCGGTGCGTGTCGAGCTCTTAAAGAAACTTGCCGATCGTTCGCTCTACATCAGTGGCTTTTTTAGCGATTCTTTACAGCGAAAAGTTGTCGATGTTGATTATTATATCGATATGGGCGGTATGGCTTACGGTGCTCTCGCGAGTTCCGTGCGCGAAGATACGACCGCGAAACTTTATTCGGAGCTGGCGCATCGGTTTTTCGATTTTGTCGAAATTCTCATGCATATCAGCACACGCTCGAGCGCGCAGAGTGAAGAAAATTTGATGCGACTCTTTGAGATTTACGCAAAAACGGGCTCTGAGGTCGCGCGCGAGAAGCTCATGGAGCGTGGCCTCATCGCGGTACCCGCCAATCCGATTGCATTAAAAAAACAATAATCCTAGACTCGAGCCATGCTGGGTTTGAGCCTCGGGGAAATGGTAGTCTTAGGTGGAATTGCGTTGATCGCAATTGACCCTAAAGATTTGCCGCAAGTCGCAAGAACGCTCGGCAAATTCTTAAACGAGATGAAACGCGCAACGAGCGATCTCACAAAAAACTTTACCGATGTTCACGATGTCACGCGATCTCAACTCGGTGATGCCCGCAAAAACATGAATGATGTTTTTAGCGGTGTGAATTCAAGCTTCACTCCCAACGCGCAAATGGAAATGCCGCTCGCGCCGCAAGCGCCTGAAGCCTCGCCGATAGAACTGACTCCCGATCCCGTTGAAGAGCAGCTGGCCTTCACGTTGACGAATTTCGATGATGAAGGCTCAAACAGTGGCCAAAGGCATTCGTAAATGGCCCAACCACCTGATGCTCAAGGCAAACCAATCGAACAACCGCAAAGCCTGACCGACCATCTGTCAGAACTTCGCGACCGAATCATTAAAATCGCCGGCGCGATTCTTTTGATGACGGTCGTTGCCTGGAATTTTTCTGACAAGATTATAGATAAGGTCATTGCGCCTGTTCGCTCATATTTGCCGAACGGAAAACTGATTTACCTCAATCCGACCGACATGTTTGGTCTTTATATAAAAATCTCGGTCGTGGCCGGCGTCATTCTTTCGTGCCCGTTCTGGATTTTTCAGCTCTGGAAGTTTATTTCACCGGGACTTTACGCTCACGAAAAGAAGTACAGCCTTCTATTTATTGGTTCGGGCGTGGGCTTATTTTTAATCGGCTGTAGCTTCTGTTACTTCATGGTTTTGCCGGCGGCACTTCACTTCCTTTTGACGTTTGGAAGTGCTGAAGGCCAGGCCATGCTGACGTTCACCGAATACCTTTCATTTTTTATGACAATGATTCTCGTTTTCGGGGCTTCGTTCGAAATGCCGCTGGTGATCGTGATTTTGGGGTTGTTCGGCATCGTCGATCAGCCGTTTCTAAGAGCTAAGCGCCGATACGCACTCGTGATTTTGGCAATCGTGTCGGCGATCGTCACGCCGCCCGATCTCGCAAGCATGATGATGCTCCTTGTCCCACTTTATGTTCTCTACGAAGTTTCGATCCTCGTCGTTGGCATTACGGGTCGAAGAAAAGCCCCTGAGGAATCAAGGGTCTAATCTCGACGCCAAGTTCCAAACCGACCCTTCATCCATTTAATTCGATCTGATCCTTGTCTTGTTCGATTTCATCTGGCTAAGGTCATCTTGTTAGGCCGCGTGAGGCGGCATTTACTTGATCAAGGAAAGAGGCTGCGCATGGCAGAAGTTCTCGTTGTAACCAGCAAAGTAAAAAAATTCATCAAGGACAAAGGCGGCTGCAACACATCTTCAGAGACGATTGAAGTGTTGAGCAAAGCCGTTCTCGCGTTGTGCGAAAAAGGCGTTGAAAGCGCAAAAGCCGACGGTCGCAAGACAGTCATGGCGCGCGACATCGTCATCGATCATCTGTAACGTTAATTTTCGGCGCCGCCGAAAAGGCGAGTTTCACTAGCAAAACTCGCGATCACGTTAATTTTCGGCGCGGTGAATCAGCAAGTCCTTGTTACGAGGCTGCTTCAGGCCCTTGAAAGCGATCAGCTAGTTTTTTAATAGTTTTTCGAAGCTTGGCCAGTCAATGACGGTGACGCCGAGTTCGGTGGCCTTGTCGAGCTTTAAGCCGGCTTCTTCGCCGGCTAAGACGTAGTCAGTTTTTTTACTGACCGAGCCAGAGACCGCGCCGCCATTCGCTTCAATCAAATCTTTTACGTCATCGCGGGGAATGGGCAGTGTTCCGGTGATGACGAACTTTTTACCTTCAAACTTTATTGAGCCCGACTTAGATTTCTTCTCGATGGCCTCGTAGTGAACGCCGAGTTTCTGCAGCGACTCGATTTCTTTGCGCAAAGATGTATTCACGAAAGCTTTCACGATGGAGTCGGCGACTTTCCCGCCTACATCTTTCGTTTCAATCAGCTGCTCAAGCGAAGCAGCCATCAGATTTTCAATTGTTCCAAATTCTTTTGCGAGCGTTTTGGCGGTGGTTTCGCCGACAAACCGAATGCCGAGCGCAAAGATCAACCGAGGAAGCGTTGTTTTTTTACTCTCGTTAATCCTTTCGAGAGTGTTGGTCACTGACTTTTCGCCCTGCCGCTCGAGCGCGATCAGGTCTTCGAAGCTGAGTCGATAAAGATCCGAGAAAGATTTGATCAAACCCTCATCGACCAACGTTTCGATCATTCTCTCGCCAAGCCCATCGATATTCATTGCGCGCCTTGCGATGAAGTGAATCAAAGAATTCTTGACGATGGCTGGGCACAAAAGATTTGTGCAGCGACTGACGACTTCATCTTCGGCTCGCGTTGCGGCAAATCCGCAAACGGGGCATTTTGATGGAATGTGAAACGCGACAGATTTCTTTGATCGCTTTTCGACAATGACTCGTACAACTTCTGGAATCACATCACCCGCTCGCTGAATAACGACCGTATCGCCCACGCGAATATCTTTTCGATCGATCTCGTCTTGGTTGTGTAAAGTCGCGTTTGTTATAGTGACGCCGCCAACTTTCACCGGCTCCATGACCGCGACCGGAGTGAGCGCACCCGTACGGCCGACTTGAATGACGATTTCCTTAATCGTCGTTTCGGCCTGTTCGGGCTGAAATTTTGCGGCCGTTGCCCACCGCGGGCTACGGGCGACAAAACCAAGTTCAAGCTGCAAGCGGTAGGAGTCGACCTTTGCGACCATGCCGTCGATGTCAAATGGCAGCTGCTTTCGAATTTTATCGATGAAGTGATAATATTCGATTGCTTCGCCAGCGCCTTTTGCGATGCGGGCCAAGGCCGGCCGCGCACC
>JAYTHQ010000238.1:0-3883 GCA_043732445.1 Bdellovibrionales bacterium
GATCGAGATCGCGCAAATTCGTCGCGAAAAGCTGAAAGACATTTACACCCACGTCGTGTCGCTAAGAAACGAGACGCAAAAGCGAGTGGCAATCGAATCGACCACAAAGAAACTCCTGGAAACATCAAAAGCAAAAGACGAATCGATCGCCACGTTTAAAAGTCAAAAGCCAGCTCTTGAAACACAAGTCGGACTCCTCGCGCAGACCGCGTCTCAAGAAGGACAAGTGACCGCGGAGATCGAGTTGGTGCAAAAACAAATTGGCGATGCCAACGAGGCTGTTCGCCTTGCAGAACAGCTAGCGAAAACGACAACAGATCTTTCGCGCGAAGCGCGGTTTCTGAGCGAAATCGAAAAGCAAATCACCGCCGCGACGCTCAAACTTAAAAACCTAAAACTTGATTATCACCGTTCGCAGGCCTCACGCCTCGCCGCCGAGCTTGCAACGAATGAACCCTGCCCCGTTTGCGGAAGTCTTGACCATCCGACGCCGGCATCCGGAGGCGGCACAGAGCCGTCAACCGAAGACCTTGAAAATCAAGAGACCGCCCTCGCAACTCTCAACAAGTCTCGCGAAAAAATCGAGACGCAGATTGCCCGATTAGAGAGCCACGCCAAAAGTGCGACGAACTCGCTCCGACATATTTTGCCAGACTGGGGTGGCGAACTCGCGATGCCAAAATCAGCGCTCGAAGACCTTCAAAAGAAGCTAAAATCGGCGCAGATTTCTCGAGACAATGCGGCCAATGCGCAAAAAAATCTCGCGATCTCAAAACAAAAACTCGAGTCACTTCTAAAGCAAATTGAAACTGCCGAAGCTGAATCCCAAATATTGAAAGAGCGGCTGACCCAAAGCCGCTTAGAGAGAGAGTCCACGAAGGCGGGCATCACTCAACTTGAATCGCTTGTCCCGCCTGATTTACGCGACCTTGAAGTGGTTCGCATTGAAGGCCTTCGTCTCAAACAAATGTACGACCAGTTCATCGTCGACAGTAAGCAGGCAGCGCAGGTCCTCGAGATAACATCGCAAGACGTGACACGTCTCAAATCATCCGTCGAGACTTTGCAAAAGCAAATCGATCAAAAAACGCGTGAACTCAACTTGGGATTTGGGGCGAAGCTGATTGATCGCGAGGCATTGCTCACGCTCGAACACGCCTATTTAACGCTTGATCAGGAGCGAACCTCGAATGCGGCGCAAGCCGTTGCCAAACGAGAACGCCTGACTTCACTCGCCGCTGCACAGACAAAGCTCGAAGCGCTGCAAATGCGCGTGTCGGCGCTGGAAAAACAGTACTCAATTGTCGGTCGTTTAGCCGACGCCGCCGCGGGCCGTGCGCCAAATCTTTCGCGGGTCGGCTTCCAAAGGTATGTTTTGGGTTCGCGCCTCGACGAGGTCTTAGATCAGGCATCGCGTAGACTCTTCACCATGAGTCGCGGACAATTCACGCTGAAGCGCTCTAGCAAAGTTGACGACAAACGTAAGAATGCTGGTCTTGATCTTGAAGTCGAAGATTCTTTAAGCGGAACCAGTCGCCCTACCGCCTCGCTGTCGGGCGGCGAAGGGTTTCTCGCATCGTTAGCGCTAGCGCTCGGACTTGCCGATGTTGTTCAAAATCATTTGGGCGGTTTGAGGCTTGATGCCGTCTTCGTCGACGAAGGTTTCGGCACACTCGATCCGGAGGCGCTTGAGCAGGCGATGCGCACGCTTACCGATCTTCAGGCCGGTGGCCGCTTGGTCGGTATCATCTCGCACGTCCCCGAGCTTCGCGAGCAAATTGCTCGCCGCCTCGTCATTAAAAAAGGTCTTGAGGGCAGCACTGTCGCCTGGGAATCATGACGCCGAACGAGTTATTTGCCGGCAATCGAAAGCGAAGGAATCAGAAGATCGGGCGCGATCACGCTGCCTGTGGGCGTGAGGCGGCGTGAGCTGAGATCTTCGACGTTGAGCAAAAGCTGTTTGATATTTCCGCTTGTCACGAAATTGCACAATGGCTTGACGCGCTTACCATTTTCCCAAAGCTCGCCCTCGCTCTGCAAAGAAAAATCACCCGATCCACTTTGGTAGCCAGAGTGGTAACCCGTGAAGTCGGTTATGTAGATCACCTTCGGGTATTTTGCCAAGAGCTGCGGCAGCGATTTTTCACCGGGCGTCACGATCAAATTCGAAATACCGATACCGAGCTGGGACTTCGCACTTCTCGACGCACTTTTCGTGTGCGGAAGTTTCAGTCGTTTCGCTAATACCGAATTCGTTAAAAAATTCGTCAGGCGCCCGTTCGTGATTAGCGGAGTCACCTGACAAGGCGCGCCCTCACAATCGAAGGCACGCGCGGCCGGACCATCAGCCAAAAACGGATCGTCAACAAATGTGACGTTCGGACTCGCGATCATTTGACCGAGGGACTCGCCAAAAAGTGAGGTTTTTTCTTCGACCGATTTTGCCGAGAACGAGTCTAACATCAAGCCTAAGACTTCAGATGCGACGTCGGCGTCAATGACGACGGGGTAAAGACCGGTCTCAGGTGTTTCAGCACCCAATTTAGCGACAGCCTTTTCAGCCGCAAGCCGTGCGACCTGCTTTGCATCAAAGAGCTCAGATCGGCGCGTGAACGAACTTTCGCCGGCCATCCGGTTTTCTTCGCCGTTCTTCGCAAGACAGTATGTATAACCCGACACCGAGGTCTTGCGCTGACGGCGGCGAACTCCACGACTATTAAAAATCTGGAATTCCGATTCAGTTTCGCTGTAACCATTGTAGGGAACCGACGTCACGCGAGGGTCAACGGCGAGCGCGGCTTCTTCCAGGGTTTTCGCCCGGTCCAATTTGCCCGCGATATCGAGTGTCGCGAGCGATTCGTTTCGCAAATTTTCATTTTCAGGAACCGGCGTCGTATCGCTCACAAGCTCAACACGTTTTGTTGAGTCTCCCGCTCGAGCCGTGAACTTCGCATTTTTAAGTGCCTCACCATAAGCTTCGAGTAACGCCCCGTCAGTCAGATTTTCCGAGAAGGCATAGCCTTCAAAACCATTTGCGATCACGCGAAGGCCCGCGCAGTGGCTCGCAGAGGCATCAAACTTCTCGGCTTGTCCTTTTTGAAATGAGGCCGAAAATGTTTCGGCGCGTTCGACAAGCATTTCGACGTCTGCGCCGTCTTTGCGCGCTGCCGCTTCTAATTTCTCGAATGGCTTTTCGAAGTCTTGTGCGGCGATCACGAGGCACGCCCGCCGACAAGAATTTTTGAAACCGTGATGGCCGGTTGGCCAACGGTTGTTGGAATATTGCCGCTCACCGAACCGCACATGCCCGTCTCTAAAGTTAAATTATCTCCGACTCGCGTAATACGACCGAGCGTCTCGATGCCACGACCGATCAGCGTCGCGCCCTTCACTGGCTTCTCGATTTTGCCGTTGCGAATGATGTACGCCTCCTGCACTCCGAAATTGTAATCGCCGGTGCCCGGCGAGACAGAACCTCCGCCCATCTTTGGCGCATAGAGACCGTAATCAATATCGCGAATCATGTCTTCGAGTTTGTCTTTGCCGGCGGCCAAAAACGTGTTTCGCATGCGAGAGGCCGGCGCAAATTTATAATTCTGACGGCGACCTGAACCTGTCGCTTCAAAGCCTGTTTGCTTGGCGCCCATTTGATCGACGATGTAGCTTTTTAAAACGCCGTTTTCGATCAGCACTGTTTTTTTGGTCTTCATGCCTTCGTCGTCGATGTTTAAAGATCCCCACGTGTTTTGAATCGTCCCGTCGTCGATGGCGGTCACCGATTCGTGCGCGATCTTCTCGCCCATTTTGCCGCCAAAGACCGATGCGCTTTTCGCAATCGCCGTGGTCTCAAGACCGTGGCCGCAGGCTTCGTGAAAAATAACTC
>JAYTHQ010000239.1:0-3856 GCA_043732445.1 Bdellovibrionales bacterium
CCCAAATTGAAAAATACAGCGTAATTCGTGTCATCGTGAAGAAAGACTCGCTTCAGTGTCGCCACCATCTGCGTGATACTTTTGCTCGAATCCGCTAAGTTCGCGAAGCTTGGCATGAAAGTCACTTCTTGGCCTTGCTCCAAGAAATTTGTTAATTCCGCGCGCCCGACGATGAGAGTTGGGCGAACTCGGTACTGCAGACCTGAATAAAGACTGACCGGGCTTCCCTTGGGCGTTCCTAAGATCTGATCCGAAAACGTTTCGACGTAAGTCAGCAGGCGAATTTTCTGCTCGGGCCACTTGCGGCCAATCAAAACTTGCTCTTGGGTTCTAAATCGCGTGAACGAGCCCGCGACCGTTCCGTCGTTGAACTGCATTTGAACCGGTGTTCCGCCCTGCTGAAAATCGAGACCCCAGATGAAATTCGTGTCGCGAAAAAATTCCTGGAAAAGATTAATTTCGTAAGCGCCCACGTTATCGAACGTTCCGTAACCGATAAAGCCCTGCAAGAAATTGCCGAACAGGTTCGTATCGAAAACTCCGGCGACGAGGCTGCTCGAGCCGCCACCCGACTGAGCAAAGGCGTATGGCAAAAGCGTCCATCGATCTTTCAAACGAACGGTCAAACTAACCGTGTGAAGCGCCTCATCGGCTTTTGCGTCAGTTTCGATTTCGTAGAGAACGCCGGTGTCGTAAAGCTTGTGAATCCCGATCAGCCACCGAGAAGCGCCGAAGACATCGCCCTCGTGAAGTGAAAGTAAATAGCGGGCCGCGGTTTCATGGGTCCAGCGCAAACCCTCGATCTGGATTTTCGAAATGCCGAAGCCGTCGTACGCTTTTAACGCTTCGACGTTAAAGGTTCCTTGCTCTCGCGAGCTTTGCGCCGACGCCTCTGCACACGCTAAATCAATCGATCCGGTCATCACAAGAATCGAGAAGCAGAGACGACTGGCGTGCCGAAAAACCTGTTTAGCGACCCCCACCTACTTGGCAACTTCCCAGTGGCTGCCTTGAGCCGTGTCGGAGACGGCAATTCCCTTCGCCAAAAGCGCATCGCGGAGTTCGTCAGAACGCTTGAAATCTTTAGCCGTGCGGACGGCCGCACGCTCGGTGACCCATGCATCGACGTCGGCACGCGCCAGACCTTTTTCGGCGAGAAGGCGATCATCGAGCGACGTTAAGTAGCCCGACGCTTCCTCTTGAAACATGGCGAGCAATTCGCCCTCAGCATGAACCCAAGCCTTAAACTTCTGCGCCGTCGTCAAGACCTCGGGCGACACTTTCATTCCAGCACGGACACCGCTATTGAACGCTTTGATGACAGCGTAGAGCGCCGCAAACAACTCTGGAGTATTGAAGTCGTCATTGAGTGCGGCAGTGGCGTCAGACGTGGACTTCGATAGAACGTCTTCAAAAGCTTTGGTCGCCGTGGGCGCCGGGGCGACACCCGCGCCGTTTGAAATCGTTTTATCGGCGAGATTCAAAGCGGAATAAATCTTTCCGAGGCCTTGAATCGCGGTTGAAATCGCCATTTCCGAAAAATCACTGAGACTCCGGTAATGAACGCTTAACATCATAAATTTCAGAATTTCGGCGTCATACTTCGCTAGAAAATCGCGAACCGTCATGATGTTGCCTTGCGACTTCGACATCTTGCCGCCAACGAAGGTGAGCATATTATTGTGCATCCAAAACCGAGCTAGCGGTTTTGCGGTGACGCCTTCGGATTGAGCGATTTCATTTTCATGGTGCGGAAAAATTAAATCAGATCCGCCACCGTGAATATCGATCGTGTCGCCAAATATATTTTTAACCATCGCCGAGCATTCGATATGCCAGCCCGGGCGACCATCGCACCAGGGTGACGGCCAGTGCGGCTCGCCGGGCTTCGCGGGCTTCCAGAGCGCAAAGTCGAGCGGATCACGTTTTTTCTTATCGATCATCACGCGCGCGCCTGACTCTAGATCATCGATATTCTTGCGGCTGAGCTTTCCGTACCCTTGAAAGCTGCGCACGGAATAAAGAACTTCGCCATCGGCAGCGACGTACGCGTTTTCGCTCTTGATGAGATCTTCAACGATCGTAATGATCGGCTTCATTGATTCAGTGACTTTGGGATTTGACGTGTGCGCACGAAGTCCGAGCGATTTAAAATCGATCTCGAATTCGCGAATATATTTTTCTGAAATCTCGAGCGCGGTGACGCCCTCTTTTTTTGCGCGGTCGATGATCTTGTCGTCGACGTCGGTATAGTTGTAGGCGAAATTCACTTTCAGCCCGTTTTTCTCAAGCCAATTACGAACCAGATTAAAAAAGATCGGGCCACGAAAGTTGCCCACGTGAAGGAGCCCGTAAACGGTCGGACCGCACACGTACATCGAGACGTACCCGGGGACGAGCGGAGCAAATTCTTCTTTTTTATGGGTCAGGGTATTGTAGATCTGCTGTTTCATAGTCGTTTGGCTGCGCCCGCTGGGCTGCGCCCGTTCGCAGCGAGTGCTCTCTCAGCGCCAGATTAGCGCGCTGACCTTTGAGTTGGCGAGAAGATTTCAGACATTTCCTTGAGCGACGATGGAACGTCTTGGCCGACCTCCTGGGCTATAGTCACGAATCGACCCAAATGCGATCCGCCGCGAAGCGATTGCACAAGCGCGAAACTCCCGATCACTGAAGTTATCAAGATCAACGACGCAACCGCTTGAACGAGAACGCGGGAGCTCATCAAAGTTGATCGGACCCGCAGACGGCGCTCCCGAGCGCCGTAAATCTCCCATGAGGCCGCAAAGAATCCCGGTAGAGTTAGCTTCGTGACGGTCACCATGACGGCAATGAGCAACACGGTCAGAAGGACCTGCTCATGCCATAAAAGATGGAAATCGACGCCCATCAAAACAAAAGCGCAGGCGATCACCAACCCCGAACTCATTAAGCCGACTGCGCGAACTAGAAGCGTTCTGGCCCAATATTGTGCATCGGGCGTTGGCACCGCCATGTCACCTTGCTCTGCTAAATGCCGGCTCACTGAGCGCGTGAGAAACCATCCTGTCGCTGCCAAAGCGAGTGGCACAGGGCTCATCGCCAAGACTCCGGCCACACCGAAACCGAAACAAAAAAGCCCAATGATCCACACGAGGCGCTGCGCGACTGATCTCATGCGAGCTTATCGGCGACCTCGACTAGACTCTGCAGATCTAAAAAGAATCTTAAAATGAGACGACGGACGCTCTTCAGCCCTCGGAAAGCCCAGGAAAGTACGTCGCCTTCTCACCGATCGGGTGTCCGGCAGGGATTGGAACTCCTAGTTCATCGATCGAAAAAACGCCAATCGGCAAATTTAAAGATTGGCGCAAACGATCCATTGTTTCAGGAACGAACGGCGACAGCATGATCATCAGATTTTTCAACACGTAAAAACAGGAATAGAGGGCGTCTCGCCGCTGATCTTCGGGCGCGCGGTCGTCGTGGGGTTTGTACTGTGTGAAAAGCGAGTTCACCTGGCGCGCGTAATTTTCGATTTGACCTAGAAGCGTCGAGTAATCGCCTTTGGTCATTGAGCGAAGGTACATCTGGACGATTTTGATGGTGTCGGCTTCGAGTTTGCCGATGAGTTTCCCGTCAGGAACGACGCCGCCGAACTTCGAGTGAACCGCCGAAATCGGCTTTTCAAACGCGGCATTCATCGGGCCTGCTAAGAAGCTATTTTTCTCGACCAACGATTCGAGATCAAAGTTCGATGCCTTCACAGGCAAGCTGAGACCAGCTAGAAAATAACGAATCTGCTCAGCCGCAAAACCTTTTTCAACGACCAGCTCATCACCAGTAAAAAAGTTGCCGGTCGACTTACTCATCTTCTGAC
>JAYTHQ010000240.1:0-3854 GCA_043732445.1 Bdellovibrionales bacterium
ATATCGATACCCTGGCCGCCCACCATGCCACGCAGGCCTGATGCGCCGGCAAGTTCGCTGACTGCCAAAATCGCTTGTGCTGGCTTTGAACGATAGTGATCGGCGATCAGTTGAAACGCTTCAGTCAAAAGTGCGTCGCCGGCTAAAATAGCCGTCGCTTCATCAAACTTGCGGTGATTTGTCGGCTGCCCCCGCCGCAGATCATCGTTATCCATGGCCGGCAGATCGTCGTGGATTAATGAATACGTATGCACACATTCGACGGCTGCAGCGTACGGCAGAACCGACTCGCTCGTTTTTCCAAGCGCCTCGGCCGTCAACATAGCAAGAACCGGGCGAAACCTTTTACCGCCCTCTTGAAGTAACGAGTAGCGAGCCGACTCGTAAAGTTTGCGGTGCCCTGGCGAGAGTGCGGGTCTTAAAGCGAAATGAAGATCGAGGAAGCGCGTGAGCAACGCCACTCGATCTTGCGAGATTTTTTGAAGTTCGAGTTGGCTGGCGTTTGTCTCGGGCATTTATGTTTCAGCCTTCTGGAGTAAAGTCGCGCTCGATAGCGTCGCCATTCGCATCGACACCTAAAAGTAATTTTACTTTTTGTTCGGCTTCGCTGAGTTGCACATTACAGTCGCGCGAGAGCTTTACGCCCTCTTCAAAAAGTTTCAGAGAGTCTTCTAACGTGAGCTCGCCGGTTTCCATTTTTTCGACGATGTCTTCGAGACGACCGAGTTTCTTTTCGAAATCCATTTTTTACCTCTTGTCCTGTTTTACTTTTGTAATTTTCGCGTCGACCGAGCCTTCGCACATGCGAACGGTGATTTCATCGCCGACTTTTAATTCTTTTGCCTGCGAAATAATTTTGGAATCGAGCACGACCATCGAGAAGCCGCGGTCGAGAACTTTGAGCGGACTGAGCGAGTCGAGAACGGCCATATATTTTTGGATCGCGTCTGTTTTGCGGCGTAAAACCGAGTGCTGCGCCGTCGCGAGGCGAACCGAGAGAGTCTTGCGCGTGTCTTGGTAGCGGTCGATGCGGGCTTGCGGAGTGCCTAGGCGACTTTTCAAAAGCGCAATAGCGCCTTGTTGATCACTGATTTTTCTTTCGAGCGCAAAACCGAGGCGCTGCATAAGTTCATCGGAGCGAAGGGCCGCGTCTTGCAACATACGCTGCGGATCAATCAAGCGCCGCGCGAGATTCGCCAGCTCTTGACCCGAGCTTTCGAGCCGTTGACCGAGTGCGAGCCGAAGCGTGCGGGTCAAAGATGAAATTCGGCTAATCAGATCGGCCGCGTTTTGAACAACAAGTTCGGCTGCAGCCGACGGCGTCGGCGCTCGCAAGTCGGCCACAAAATCTGCAATCGTGAAGTCGACTTCGTGCCCGACTGCCGAAATAACCGGTACTCGCGACGAGGCGATAGCGAGCGCGACGCGCTCGTCGTTAAAGGCCCACAGGTCCTCGATCGAACCGCCGCCGCGGCCGACGATCATGACATCGACGTCGCTTAATTTTTGCGCGAGCGTGATTGCGTCGACGATCTCACCAGGCGCCGCGTCTCCTTGGACTTTGCAAGGGACGACCGTGATATGAACACCTTTAAATCGACGACCCAAAACGTTGAGCATGTCGCGAATCGCGGCGCCCGTCGGCGACGTAACGATCGCGATGTGCCGAGGATGCGCCGGCAGTGTCCGCTTGCGATCTTGATCGAAGAGACCTTCTTTTTGCAGTTTGGCTTTGAGTTGTTCATAGGCTTTTTGCAATGCACCCGCGCCAACCGGCTCCATCATCTCGCAAAAAATTTGATAATTGCCGCGCGGCTCGTAGACGGTCACTTTGCCGCGAACGAGAACTTCCATTCCGTCTTCGGGTCGAAATCGAAGGTTTGTATTAAAACCGCGAAACATGACAGCGCTGATTTGAGCTTTCGAGTCTTTTAAGCTGAAATAAAAATGACCCGACGTATGCGCTTTGAAATTTGAAATTTCGGCTTTTAGCCACAAAAGCGGAAATCGCCCTTCGAGAATATCGCGAATATGTTTGTTCAATTCTGAAACGGAAATGACTTTCGGTTCTTTTGACTCTTGTTTTTCAAGTGTGGCTTCTTGATGATCGTCTTCGTCGGCATACGGCAGTTGCGACGCCGACCGAACGACAGGAATGGCGACGACTTTTTTCTTGTTAATTGCCGTCTGCAATTTCGCGATTTCGGCTTTCGCTTCTGCGGTCATGTCGGGCTTCGCGGCGGCGTTGGCCTCAATGGGCACCGTGATCGCGAGTGGCGACCAATCTTTTTTAGAGTAAAGATCCTGGAGGCCTACGCCGCTCGCCTTCGGCGCCGCTTTCTTTGTCCGTGATTTTTTTTTGGTGGCCGGGGTTTCGTTAACGGCTTTCAAAGCCTCTTTCGAAGGTGCTTCGGGCGCGGCGTCTGATGAGTCGTCTGATGAGTCGTCTGACTTTGCAGATTCTTTTGAGTTTTTGAAGAGTTGATCCCAACTCAGCTGGTCGTCAGACATGGCGGCAAGTTACAAGGAGCCTCAGAGAGGCGTCAATGCGCGAGCCAAAGATTCTGAAGAATCCAAAGCGCGCCCACACCTAGGCAAATAGCGCCGAGTGTGCGGTGGGCTTTCCATTGCGATGCAAGATGACCCGGGAGTTTTTCGTCCGCAATTCGTGCGAGCGCAGGCACATTTAACGTGAAGGTCATAACGGCGCCGTAAGCAAAGCAAAAATACGGAAAAATCGCGTCGAGAGCGGTTGGCGTCATGAGAACCCTCCAATCGTTCCGATCGGCTAAAACCCTTTAGATCACTAGCTTTTAGGGGGCCAGTTTTTAAGAAAGTCCATGGCCAGAGAGGCCTTGGTCCAATTTTTATTTAAAAAGCGTCTCATCTGCAGATCATTGGTTTCAGTTTATTGCGAGAGAGGGGTGGCTCTGGTAATCTGATTTTGGGTTTTGTAGAAGCTCAGAAAAAAGAAACCTAATGAGATTTTGATTAGGGGACTGTCCCTGGTGATGGTGTGCAAGCTCGGCCTTCGGGATCCGAGAAGCCTAAAGTCGCTATAATGGTCGCCCACTTTAAAATATTACGGTTTCTTGTTCTGTTAGCTCTACGAGGCCTTTTTTTTTAGCCTTGATCCCTCGCGACCCTGTTGCGAGGGTTTTTAAAAGCGCCCCTCCTGATGAAAATCTCGAGGGGCTTTTTTTTAAGTCGAAGCCACGAAATGCTTAGCCGTGTTTAATGAAAAAAGCGAACGCCGTAAAATAAACTGTGAATAAGGCCGTCATGACCCCAATCATCTTGATGGTCAGTCGGCTTTCAAGGCTATCGACCTTGAATGCGATGTCGCTAAACTTCGATTGCAACTTCGCAAAGTCTGTACGCATCGCCAATTCGGCGCGGGCAACGTCTTCTTTGGTTGCGAGATTGCTGTTGAAAGCTTCAACCATGATTCCCACCTGTGCTTCTGCTTGAAGTCGCGGAACGCCCGCGGCCTCTAACTTCTTAAGATACGCTAAACTATCGATCATGAAAACCTCCGAGCCACCTCATTGCAAAGCGTGCCTCAGGGTGAGAATCATCGAGTGGTGAATCGAAGACTCAGCCTTGGTGAGTTTCGGACTAGAGCGGACCCGCCCTTGGGCGAGTTTTCCCTCGGGAAACACGCGGCTGTCCTAGCGAGTGTTTCAGATTGAGACGATACTAAATGCAATCTCAAAAAAGCACGGATGTCGTGTCAAACTAGAAGCTAGTCAGCCGAAGTTTGGCACTACCATTGCTGTTTAGTTAGTTGCAGGGGGCGCAAGCAAATGAAGACATCTTCAGTGTTTAAGATCCAGTCGGTTGTCGCGATGGCT
>JAYTHQ010000241.1:0-12244 GCA_043732445.1 Bdellovibrionales bacterium
AGGCGCGCCAGATGCCGACGAATCTGGTGATAGCGACCCGTTTCAGGATGCGCTTCAACGAGCGAATAACGAGCACTCGTGAATCGCTTGCCGATCGGGTACGGCATTTCAACTCTTTGATGCGTTCGGTAACTTGTGTACGCTTCGACCGAAACGCCCGTGGAATCAAGATCGAGAGAAACGTCGACGGAGCCCTGATCGTTCGCCCAGCCGCGTGCGATTGCGAAATACGTTTTTTTAATCAGGCGATTTTTGAACTGATTTCCGAGACCAGTGGCGGCTTCTTTTGTCAGAGCAAAAAGCAGCACACCTTCGGTTCCGACATCAAGTCGATGAACCGGATAAAGATAGGTGTCGAGCTGGTTGCGAAGGTTATTGAGACAAATAAATTCGCGATCGGCGCGGTGCCGCGGATCTTCGGGTTGATGAACGTGAAAGCCCGGCGGCTTGTGAATCGCGACAAATTCCGGTGTTTGCCGAAGGATTTCGAACGTGACGTCGAGGTCGGCGTAAGGTTTTCGAACTGACAGTTTTGCAGTCGTCATTCCATTTTCAATCTGGGGAAGTTTTTTAACGTCGGCCATGTGCCTGGCCCATTTTACGAATGCTTGAGATTTTTTCTTCGAACAACGACCAGTCATCACTTGTAGAAATGGCAGACCAGATCGATTCGATTTCGTCGATGAGAAGCGTGCAAGTTTTGACGCTTTTGAAGTATTCGTCTTGCAGATTTATTTTTGCGGCGGCACTTGCTGGCCACGTCTCGATGACTTTCACAAAAGCATCGAAGGTTTGACCGGTATATTTCGCCGCTTCCGGGCTTTTCATCGCACGTTCTCGGCTGAGGCTACCGCCATACCAATCGAAAAAGAACCGCTCAAAACCGATTTGCGATTGACCTAGAAAATTGAAAGCCGCCAAGAGCAAATCATCAAAGCCACTCAATTGCCTTTGATCGAGGCCAAGTCGTTCGCACATCAATTCAGCGGCTCGTTGATTGAACGCGGCCGTAAACGATCGAAGAGCCTCGATCAAAGACTCACGGTCTTCGTGAACCATCACGAAACACGTCGCCAACTGTTCAAGATTCCAAATCACCGCCTCCGGCTGGCGACCATAAGCATAAAGTCCTGAATGATCAAAATACGCGGCCGTAAAATCAGGATCGTAGTTCGGCAAAAACCGATACGGGCCGTAATCGAAACTCTCGCCGTTAATATTCATGTTGTCGGTGTTGAGAACTCCGTGGACAAAGCCTGCGAGCATCCAGCTCGCGCAAAGTCGCGCGGTCTGGATGGTCACCTGCTTTAAGAGTTCGGGCACACGAATTTGCTCGTCAACCTTGAGACTATCTGGAAAGTAATGGCGTATTGTATACGCGATCAGCTCGCGAAGTGCCTCTTTGTCTTGAAGCGCTGTCTGCCGCTGAAAAGTTCCGAAACGAATGTGGGAATGCCCAAGACGAGTCAAAACCGCAGAGCGCGTCGGCGACGGCTCATCACTTCTTTGCAGCTCGTCGCCGGTTTCAAAGAAACAAAATGTCTTCGACGTATTCACGCCAAGTGATTGCAACATCTCGGTCGCCAAAGCTTCTCGCACGGCGCCCTTCAAAGTCAGTCGACCGTCACCGGCGCGTGACCACGGCGTCTGACCACTCCCCTTCGTTCCAAGATCTAGGATGCGTCCGCGATCGTCGACCAGCTGCGCATATAGAAATCCGCGGCCATCGCCAAGTTTGTCGTTATACGACTGGAACTGGTGGCCATGATAGCGAAGAGCGAGCGGTGTCTCTAAGTTCTCAGGAAGTGCAGTGAACGCATGAAAGTGCGCCTGCCACTCGCTCGTCGACAAACTCCCAAGACCAACCGAGCGAGCAGCTTCAAGATTTATGTAACGAGGAATCGACTTCGAAAACTTCGCGGGCTGAACGCGATCATAAAACTTGTCACCAAGCTCAAGAATCACGGGTTTTCCATGGTAAGACGACGATATCGGCATGCGCACGGAACCGTACCAAGCCGAACGCCAGAAGTCATGAGGAACCGAATCGGACCAACCGAATCTACTCGAGCGCCTTAAACAAGAACGGATAAGAGACCCGCACTTGCGTTCCGCCTTTTGGCAGCGGGAACTTCCAGCCAGCCATGCGGCGAAGAATACAACCTTCAACCATATCACTCTTCAAAGTCGAGTTATCGATCTTCTGGGAACCTAATATCCCGTCGGCACCGATCACGAACTTCACGAGAACTTTTCCGTAAAGATCTGGGTTCGATGAGAGTTGACGCTCGTAGCAGTAACGAATCTGACCAATGTTACGCTTGATAACTTCAGCAATCGCATCGCGGTCAAGACCGCCTTCGATCGAGGTCTCTTCATCATCAGACAAGGCCATGACGTTACCCGCACCGACCGAACCGCCGGCAAGACCGGTTCCGTTCTTGAAGTCGCCAACACCGCCGGCTTTACCGCGCGTCGCGATTCCACCTAAACGATACGCTGGTCCTTCTTTAGAGGCTGAGCCGCCGCCGCCAACGGTCGAAGTGCCTTGGCTAAACAGGGCGCGGCCCGCATTGACGTTGTCGGGCGAGACGCCGACGGCTGCGACCATGATGCTTTGCTTACTCGCCCGCTTTGCGATTTTGCCAATCAAAGAATTCAGACCCGCATTTCGAAGACTCGTAAGAGCTTGTGTCGCTTTTGCACTGATCTTTGGCGCTTGCGACTCTTCTGGCATTGACGTTTTCGCCGTCGCTACTTGAGGTGCTTCGGTCGTACCGCCAGATTTGCCCTTCGCGACCTTCATGACTTTTTGTGACTCAAGACGTTTCTTTTTAATCGTCTTCGCACTGTAGATAATGTCCATCGACTTTTGATCGAGCGCTGCTTGCGGGTTCTCGCTCTTTGTCAGGCGAGAAATCACACCAACCGTGCCCAACATCAAAAAGAAAATAATCGCAGCGATGCCCATCGACCGCGTCAGTTCTCGATCAACTTTTAAAGTCTCGACGCTAGCGATCTCTTGAGCACTCGTTAAACGCTGTTGAATGATGCGCGAGCCGACCTGAGTCTTTTGCCACTGACTCGATGACGGCGCTGCCAACTTTGTCTTTTTATCGCCATCGTTAATGACGTAAGCTTCGCTCGCCTTTAAAATCTTCGTTTCAATGATGCGACCGCTCCGCGCCCGAACGACGACTTGATGAAGTGCCGATCCCGACGCTGCGTTCACTGACTCATTGAAATAATCTTGCTCTCGTTCTTTCGAGAAAAGCTGCAAGCGGTGGCTGCCGATTTCGACCTTCGACAGATCTGACAGACGCGCTTCAACGACAACTTTGCCGTCGACCTTCAGCGATTCTGTTCCACTGACGTCGCAGATGTACCACTGGTTATTGCGCGATCGTAAGACCGCATGACAACCCTCGACACCCACGCCGCCCAAACGGTAATCAGCCTGGTCCGAAGACCCGATCACGAACATCCCGCCCGACGCAGTGATGCGAAGGCGTTTCTGCCGCTTCGGCCCTTGGCTATGCTCTAAGAAAAGTTCTGGTAAACCCATTTTGCTTAGTCCTCTAGCCTTTAATCTTTTGAAAGAACCGCGATTTTGACGTCGGAGTATCCGGCCATCATCGAGGTATACATCACTTTTTTAAGTAACTCGTAAGGAAGCGTCCGGTCGGCTTGCAAAATCACTTTGCCGTCAAACTCGAGCTCTTCGTTTTTCGAAGCGATCGTGCGTGACTTATTAGCCTGGCCATCAAGTTCCGTATAAAGGGCGCGAATAAATTGGGTATCGTTAGCGTCGACGTCTTTCACGTCAAGAACACCATCTTTCAGATCGGCCACTTTTTTGTCTTCAACGTAGATCGCGAATTTTGAAACCTGAAGTTTCAATACATCGGTCGGATCTTTCAAACTCGTTGATGCCGGCAAGGTCATATCTTTTCCTGCCGTCAGCTGCACCGGACTTGTCGAGTAACTCTTTAAGAGAAACACCAACAAGATAACGAACATGTCGACCATCGACGTAATCTGAATCTTGAAATTCGCTGGACTGCGTTTCTCCATGTACTTTTTAAAACCACGTTTTGCCATATCAGCCTCCTGTCACGTTTCCGAACACGACGTCCGGAAAGACAAGGTTAGTTTCGATGGGTTTGCCCGAATCCACATCCGTGAAGACGACTTTCGATTCACCGGCGACGATGGTCCGCAATTGGTCCATGGTGGTTACGATTTGATCGAGTGGAACTTTCTCTTCGGGATTCAGTTCCACCTTGAAGACATCTGGGTATTGTTTCTTGAGTTCGATCGTCTTCTTATGAAGCGCGATCATGTCGAGGTCTTTACCGTTCAAAGGAACGTTAAAATCCTTCGTTTCGCCTTTTTCGCTAACCGTGAAACGGAAACCTGTTTCTTTCGAAACCGCTAAGAGAATCTGCACTTGATCCTTTTTATCGTTCGCGGCAGCCATCGCCTTTTCAACGGCCTGGGGGACCGGCGTGTCGACAACCGTGATGTGAACGAAGGCGATACTCATCAGTAACATCGGAACAATTGACACGATGATATCGAGCATCGGTGCCAAGTTGAGTTCGAATGTTGAGTCTTCTATTCGTTCTTGAAATTTGCGTTTCATATGCGTTTCCTTGGGCTCTGCCTGCAGGGCCTTTGCATCAAGTGCTCAGGCCACTTTATTTAGCTCGGGTTAGGCGCTCTGAGTTTTTGAGTGCGGAGCCTTGCCGGTCGCGATGTGCGTCGGATAAGCGCCGTCGAAAGCTTTCAAGTCACGAGACTTCAAGAGTTCAATGAGTTTGCCCGCGCTGCGGTCGATCTCTGAAAAGAGGCGACCTTGCTTTGCGTGCAAAAACGAATAGAGAACCATGGTCGGAATCGCCACTAAGAGGCCCATCGCGGTTGCGTGCATCGCAAGCGAGATACCATCTGCGAGAAGCGTCTGCTTCTGCGAAGGATCGGCAAAAGAAACCGCCTTAAAGGACATGATCAGACCGACAACCGTACCCAAGAGACCAATCAACGTGACAACGTTTGACGCCATCGCGAGATAGTTCAAGTTACGTGACAAGCCAGGAGCGACTTCGCCTGCGGCAATATCAAGTGAGGCTTCGATCGCCGCGTCGTCGCGGTCCGAGCGCTCAAGGATGCGCTTCATGACGTGCGCGAGTGGCTTCTTTTGATTGGCTGCACAGTAAGTGATGCCTTCTTCAATCTTATCGTCTTCAACGAGCTTCATCAGCTTCGACATAAACTGATCAGCGTTGATCGAGTACGTGAAGAAGAGTGATTTGAATCGCTCAATCGAGAGCGAGAGTGCGAACAAGCCCATGCCCAAGATAGCGACGTCGAGCAAGTAGTTATCAACTGCGAATTTCATGAGTGCGTCCATTACAAAGTCCCCCTGTTACGATCTTTAAAATTAAGCTGCGTTATTTAAAAAATACTTTTGAACTCGCGATTCAGCCTGGGCATCGAGTTTTACAAATCGAACGCTGTACTGAACTGGCGATTTTGAATCACGAACATCTTTTGTAAATTTCTTGCCGACGATTTCGCAGAGCGCATTGAAAGCGGGCAAATCTTCGCGTTCGGCAAAATGCAAGAGAACGGTCTGACCGGGAACCAAGGTTGCGTTCTCAATGACGAGACCCGAACCGCCAGCGCTGCCTTCAAACGCACGACCCAACCAAACCGAACGATTATCGTGGACCAGAACTTCGCTCTCAAAACGAACGCGTGGGTGACGGCGCTGCGTGAACACACCCAGTTCGTCTTTGGCCGAATCTGTCATTTGACGAATACGGTCGCCGCGAAATTCTTCGTGCTCGGCGATCCGAATCCATTCAGTCATTCCGTCTTTCCAGCACAGATCAAATTCGTAGACTGTTTTTTCTTGAAGAGCTCGAACGACACCAAGGTACGTAAATGGCCCGTAGCGGTGTTGACCTTTTTGGACAAACCACTCTTGGAGTGTGCCGTCCTTATCGTCTCTGACGACCGGTTTCAGCTCAACGACCTTTTTGACGGCGTTTTCAACGACTTGAGTTTCGGGAACTGTGGGCCCAGACGTCGCTTCAGACGTCGCTTCAGACTTTTTTGTAGGTGCGACCTTCGGTTTTTGAGTTTTCAGATAGGTCTGGAAGGCTTCGCATTGAAATAAGGCCACCCAATCATTTTGAACGTCATCGAAAATGAAGTCCGTTACGGCGAGTTCGTTTGAAGCCACTTTTGCTGCAACATCTTGAATGCTCCAGGGTCCGAGCTGTTGCTCGCCCTTCGACACGTAGAATTTGTTTTGCGACTTAGTCATTCTTCGCTCCTCTGACCCAGAAGCTATCGAACAGGCGACTCAACTTCTTGAGGCCCAACGCGGGGTTGAACCAACATGAAGCAGTGAAATCACAAAGCTCACAGTTCAGTGCAGTTCGCGGGAGGATTTCGCAAAATTCCGTCAAAGGTCGTGACAGTTCGTAAGTAGAGGTGAGATTCCTTTACGAGACGACTTCGCAAGAAATTGACCAACTTTTCTTCAAGGTACTTTATTTATGATTCTTGTTCTCGGCGGGAGCCAAGGCCTCGGCGCCCAGATCGCAAAGCACTACCAAGACAAGGGTGCAGACATTCTCACCGTTGGGCGCACGGGCGATCTCAAGCACGATCTCTCTGACGCGACCTCGACCCGTCGCCTCGTCACAAAAATCGAAGAGTTCGCGAAGTTCAATCGTGCGATCACTGAGTTCTACTGGGTCGCGGGCGTGCTTGAGCGCGCAAGCTTCGAAGATTTGAAAGACGAATCGATTCTCAACATGATCGACGTCAATTTTCGAAACGCTGCCCTCGTGGCTGCTGCCGTCTGGCGCGAGATGAAAAAAGCGGCCGCAACCGTCGATCGCCGCTTCGTGATCGTTTCCTCAACGACGGGTCTCAGTGAAACGCCGTCTGAATATGAGGTCATTTACGCAGCAACGAAGGCCGCCCAGGTTTCGATGGCGCGAGCGCTCGGTAAGCCCAATAAAGATAAGCGTCTCAAAGTGAGTCTGTTTTGCCCTGGGGGCATGAAAACGAGCTTTTGGGACGAGAATGAAATTGAGCAAAAACTTTTCGATAGTTTCCTCGATCCAGAGAAAGTCGCCGCGGCAATTCTCACTGATGTCGAAGCCCAGAAAACGCCCTATTACGAGCGCACCATTGCTCGTGGCTCTTTATAATTTAAAAACTAATCTCGTGCGACCGCGCGCGACGTTGCTTTAACCCGAAGCTTTGGCGATTCTTGCGCCGCCGACATTTCTTGTTTCAAGTAATGCGTAAAGAAGATATTCGCGAGCATCGACGATTTCACTTTCCACTTTTTTTCGTTCACCGTTAGACTCGCGACCGCTATCCGTTCGCCGCGAAATCTAGCGTAGCCAATAAACCAATCGCATTTTCCTGCTGGGTTGAGACCGGTCAGTGAGCCCGTTTTGCCGCCAAATTCGACTTCATCAAAAGACAAACGACGAACTGTTTGTCGAAATGATTTTCGGCCGGTGCCTGACTTCACGGTTTCATTAAAAAGCTTTCGGAGTTCTTGTGCGGCCGCCGGCTCAATGACCAGAGACGCTTGCCGCGGAACACCTTCATACATCTTGATCCCTTTATCGTCGGTCAAGGTCTCGACAATATAGGGCTCCATCATCACCCCGTCGTTGGCGACGGCGGCAGCCATCAACGCACCCTGCAACGGACTCATCGTCGTTTCACGAGTGAATCCCGACGCCGTTTGCACAACGCTCCAGGGATCGTTTGAGTCGATTCGCGTATGCCCCATCTCGACCGGAAAGTCTGAGTGAATCGGCTGATTGAAAAGATAGCGCTCGGCATATTTTTTTAAGCTCTCTGGGCCTACGATGAACAATCCTAATTTTCCAAAAAAGACGTTCACGGACCTCGCAAACGCTTCGCGCATGGTCATCATGCGTGTCCAGCGGTTCACTTTTGTATCCTGAACATTTTTTTTGTAGAGCGTGTGATTTGCTCCATTGAACGGAACAACCGTCTCCGGCTTCGCTTTATCGAGATCGAGAGCTGCCGATGCCGTGACGACTTTAAAAATCGAAGCGGCCGGAAATGAAGCGCGCAAGGTCAAGTTCGAGGAGTCAGGCTGCGAGGCCGAATAACTCACGAGCGAAAGCACCCGACCCGTGCGGGCATCGAGCGCAACGAAGGCGCCAAAGTCAGGCTTATATTGCGAGATCGTTTTTTCCATCCACTCTTGTGACGAATCGTCGAGAGTGTAGTCGACTTGCGCGTGCTGGCGTCCACCGTCGAGCGAGAGATCGATCTCGTCGGGAAATCTGTTCTCGCGAATCTGCGTGCCGATTTGCGCTGAGATCAACTCTTTGCTGATCGCGAACGAACCGTGAAATTCACCCAAGCTTGCGGGTCCACGATCACTCGACGTTTTGCCATTACGTGCAAATAGAATGACCGTCACGACGATCAGCCCAAGTGTCAGGAAAACACCCCACACCCGGGACCTCTTAGCTTCTTGCTTCATCTCTTTAGTTTGAGAGTCAGGGCCCTAGCGCGTCAAGGGTGTAAGGCCTAGATTAGCCATTGTCGGTTGGAGTTCGGTGGCAGAGAGGCTGACGCGAGGCTAGAATCAGTCGTCAACGGCCCGGTGAATTCTTAAATCACCAAAGGTGATCGTTCGCTGCGGACGCGGCGTTCGATTCCGGACCATGATCGAGCCCTCATTCGCTTTTTCTAATACCACTGAATCTACGACCGAAGTGGAGCGGTCAACAGACCGCTCGCTCCCACAAGCAAACGGGCAACTGACCCCGTCCCAGGCGACGCCCGTCGGGAATCGAACGCCGTTGATCCTCATTCGAATTTTGTTCTTCTCTTGGCGCACAAGGGTAAAAGAACCCAGTGCCGAGTATTCTCGAGCCTGTTTCGTATCGTCGTTAAAGCCGTGCACAAAAAAAGTACCGTCACTTCGGAAAAGAAAGGTCCATTTGTCGTCATCACTCGTCACCCATTTGGTATCGAGAACTTTTTCGAATCCGGCGTCTGCAAATTTTGCTTTTAGATCGTCGGCAATCAAGGTCGATGATTCGTGTTCGAACGACTGGACCTTCGTCTTCAGCGCAAAGCGCATTTCGCTAATTTCACCTGCATCGGGCGCTTGAATCGTTAGCTCTTTTCCGACGAATGGTTTTTTAAAAATAATTTCCTGTTCCGAGACGGCGTTGCGAAGAGGCAGCGTTTCACTCCAGCCTTTTTCGCTGGTGAGTTTCAGCGCGTGCGCAAATAAGGCGGTGCCCCCCGTCCAGACGATCGCACGATCAAACGTCAGTGTTTCTGAAAATGTCAGATGCAGAGGATCTTCGATGGCAGTTAGCGTCTCTGGATGCGCATCGAAGAGTCGAGCGCCTCCGGCGCCGTTAAATTTGACGACGGTATTAGACAACGCTGCAAAGGGAATCATGACGTCGCCTGCGCCAAAAAATTTCAGGCCCTTCAAACAGAGATCAGCGTTACGACCAAACACGATTGCGATCGCTTCAACATCGCCCGACGAGTTGAGCTTGGTGACTAACGATCTGCGACCACCTTCAATAAAAAATCGATTGTTTCCAGGCGAGGAAAAAACCTCGATTCCATCGGACCAATCAAACGGAGAACAAGAGTCGAGCTGAATTTTTTTAACAGCCACGGGTCTGTCGAAGACGATCGAAAGTTTAACGTTGTGCGTGGTCTCCCGGAGATGAACATCGCCGGATATCAGCAACGTTTCGATCGGCTCTTTCGTTGGGGCCGACAGCGAAAGGAACTTTATTTCTGGCGGTTTGATTTTAACGGGAACCACGGCCCCACCGGCCGCAAGCGGCAGACAAAACGAAAATAAAACCGCAAGAACGCTAAAATGGGGCATTGGAGTTGATGGTAACGAACGCCGCTAACTGCGGCAAACAGATTTAGCGGCGGGACTCGCTTCTGAATCATCGCGACGCAAGGCCCACTTTTTATTGAGCGTCTGCCAATATTTTCGAAATGAGGTGTCTTCGGGCATTCGCTCATTAACGACCGCCGAGGCTTCGGCGGTCGAAAAACTGATAGCTTCGCCCCAGAGATTTTCAAAAATCACGCGCGTTGAGCCGATGGCCAACGACGGAAAGGCGCCCTCATCGACCTCGCCGTAGGCAACGATTAAAAAACGATCCCATAACTCTTTCAGCGCTCGTTGATACGTCGCCTCGGAGGCGCGACCTTGAAGGCCCGTGAGCTTTTTTAACTGCTTTGTCGAGAGCGGCGAATCCTCGTCGAGAAGATCAAGAATTTCACGGGCGTTCAGAGAAAGACCTCGCACCTCAGGAAAGTCAGGGTTCGCCAGCTTCAAAAGCGCAGGAAACAAATCAATTGCAATCAGCGTCGCACGTTGCCGAAACCATTTTGAATAAACGACTTTTCTTGAAAGTGAGAGCCTCTCACGCAACATCCACAGTTCACCGACTCGGTTGTCGCCTGTCTCATCCCACTCCCAGCGCATTTTTGTGCGAGGAAAAAACTCGGCCCACAGCGACGCAGGCTCTTTACGGTTCGCTTGCGGAAACACCAGAAGCATCCCGCGATTTTTCATAAAATGAAGGGCCTTTGCGACGGTCATTTTCACCACGATTCACTCCTCTCCGCACAAATCTACCTTAAAACGCATACAGCCTTCACCATCACGATATCTGCGACGGTTTTTGGCACAGTGTAAAGTAAGAGTTTCGTGTCATTTCGCACGCATTGTTTTCAGACGGTAACCCCCTTAACATCTGTGCTTTTGTGGGAGTTCATCGCGTGCCTCTCAGAACCAGTGCTTTTGCCCAAATTCTGACAGCTGCTGTCGTCTGCTTCGTCGCCGCGCCTGCGTCCTCGTTCGCAGCGGTGACGATTGCCGCATCGCCAAGAACCGAGGCGCCCGCACCGCCGATTCCCGGCGCATTCACTGTCCAAACTGCCGAATACAAATTTCCGGCTGTGGTCGACAAAGACGTTTTAACGTCAGCGCCAACCGAGCTTTGGGCGCGCGCGTTTTGGCCCACCGATCTCTCAAAACCTCTCCCGATTATTTTTCTTCTTCACGGCAATCACCCAACGTGCGGGCAAGGCGATCCACGTATCGATTCCGATTGCACGTACACGAACGAAGGCACATGCCCAACGGGTCAAGTCGTTACGCCGAATCACGAAGGCTACAACTATCTTGGCCAACAGCTCGCCTCTCTCGGCTACATCGCGGTCACGATTAACGCGAATCGCGGCATTACGTGCGGCGCCGGAAACGGCGCTGATTGGGGCTTGAACTTGGCGCGCGGCCGCCTAGTTCTCCGCCACATCGAAGAGTGGATGAAGTGGGCGACCGCGGGTGGAGCACCCGTTTCTCTAGGTACGTCGGCTGATGCGTTTCTCGGCAAAATTGATTTCACGAATGTCGGATTGATGGGCCATTCACGCGGCGGCGAGGGCATGCGTGCTGCCCTCACGCAGTACCGCGACGCGGGCAGTATTTGGCCTGCGCGAATTCCAAATTTAAAAATTCGCGGCATTTTTGAAATCGCATCGGTCGACGGTCAAGCTGGCCGCGTTCTTGATGCCGACGATACGGCGTGGAATCAGCTTCTTCCGATGTGTGACGGCGACGTTTCAACACTCGATGGTCGTTTGCCGTTTGAGCGGATGCTCAAAAAATCGACCGAAACTCGCAAGACTCCGAAGTCTCTGACGATGGTTTACGGAACCAATCACAACTTCTACAACAGTGAATGGAAAACCAATGATTCGACCGAGTGCCTTGAACATAAAGAAGTTCACGGACCAGGCCCCGTTTCGCAAAATCAGCAAACAATCGCCGCGACTGTGCTCAGTGCCTTCATGTTGGCTAATGTCGGCGCAGATAAAAAATCCGAAATGGGTCGACTTTTTGATCCCAGTTATTTAGTTCCAAATTCATTGACCTCAATCACACGAATTGATCGCGATCACGTTTATACTTTTGATCGGACCTACTCTTCGGTAGTTGACGACTTCGATCAGGCGACAGGCACAAGTTCGAACCATAAAACAAATCTAGCAAACGGCATCAAAATCACCAATGACCTGCAAGAAATTCCCACGCGTGCAGTGGTGAGCTGGACATCGGCGTCGACGAATAGCTATTTTCAATTGAACTGGTCTGATAAAGGCCAAG
>JAYTHQ010000242.1:0-3841 GCA_043732445.1 Bdellovibrionales bacterium
GCCTCTGATGAGCTAGCGGTCGTCAGAACGAAAACCGCGACCATGAAAAGCGCCGCCACGTGCATCAATTTATTTTTGGTATCCGAGAGTGCTAAAAACATCTCTCGATTTTGGTGAGGTCGAGGTGCGGGGTCAAGGCTAGGAATGGCAAACGCCTAGTTTGACCGTCACTTCACCCACATGAAGTGACGGCGCCCTCGCGCTCAGCGAATTTTGATGTCGGTCATCATGCGCGTGTAGATGCCGGGCTTGAGCATCGATGTCGCGACGGGCGCTTTGTCGAGCATTGCGTTGACGGCAGTCAAGCGAGCGAGCGTCGTTGGCCCGATCCACGTTTCGATGGCGTCGCCCGAGAAGCGCTCAAGGAACTGAACAAAAGCATCGCTATCGCGCGGGTAGACTTCGACTTTGTAATCTTTGATCTGGGCGTACTCCGCTGCTTTCTTGAAAGCCGCATCGAGACCACCAAGCTCGTCGACGAGACCAATCTCGAGTGCACGTTTGCCCGACCACACGCGGCCTTCGGCAATCGCCTCGAGGTCTTCGCGCTTTTCGTAACCTCGACCCTCTTGAACAACGTCAAGAAAGCGTTTGTAAACGCGGTTCACGTCACTCTGGATGGACTGCGCTTCAAACGGCGTCATTGATCGGTTCGAGTCGCCAATGTCGGCGTATGGATGAGTGACGACTCGATCGAAATTGACCGCGAGCTTATTTTTAAAGAACTTCTCGGTATTGAACATCAACCCGAACACACCGATCGACCCTGTAATCGTGGTTGGCTCAGCAAAGATGTAACGACTCGCCGAGGCCATATAATAACCGCCCGACGCCGCGACGTCGCCCATCGATACGACAAGGGGAATCTCTTCATCGGTGATCATCATCTCGCGCCAAATCACGTCGCTGGCCAACGCGTCGCCACCCGGACTGTTGATCCGAACGACGATGGCCGAAACGTCTTTATCTTGGCGAGCCTCCTGCAAGTCTTCTCGAAAGCTCTCAGAGCCAATCGAATCACGCGAGCCGACACCGCCGTTGATTTCGCCTTCGGCAAAGATCACGGCGATTTTCTTTTTTCCTGAGCCTTTGAAAAACGTGATCGACTTGCTGTCACGCAAGAGCTGGCCCGCACTCACCAAGCGAAGATCGTCATCTTTATCTTCGCGATCTTTCTCTTTGGCCGGATTCTTCATGTCTTTGAAAATCGTCATGTCTTTTAATGTGTCTTCGAGTTCGTCTTCAAAAATCGTCTCGGTGACCAAGCCGACCTTTTTTGCATCTTCGGCCGAAACAGCGAGCAAACCTGCCGCGATTTCATCGACGCGCTTTTCCTCCAGTTTTCGATTCACGGCAACAGAACTGCGAATCGACGTCCAGATATCACCCAGCAATTCTTCATTTTGCCGACGGTTTTCCGGGCTCATTTTATCTAGAATCAAAGGTTCGACGGCCGCTTTAAATTTACCCACCCGAAAGACCCGCGCCTGAACATCGAGCTTGTCGAGAAGGCCTTTAACGAAAGGCTCGCTCATTGATAAACCTTTAAATTCGACTTCGCCGTGCGGCTGAATGAAAATCTTTGTCGCCGCTGTCGCAAGGTAATAACTTTTCTCGTCGTAGTGATCACCGTAGGTATAGATCCATTTTCCGGACGCTTTAAACTCTTCGAGTTTATCGTGAAGCGCCGTCATGCTGGCCCAACCACCGCCGAGCTCGCGCATCTCAAGATAGATGCCTTCGATGCGAGCGTCCTTCTTGGCGACCTCAATGGCGCGGGTGAGCTCCCAGAGCCCGATCGTGTGATCTTCTTTGAAAATCGAACGGTCTCCGAAGAGTTCGAAATCGAGCGGACGATGCTTCTCGACGAGCTCGCCACGCAAACGAATATCGAGAATCGAATTTTTCTCAATCGCCGCTGCCGTGCCGTGCGCTCCGCCTTGAATCAGCAGCGTGGCAAATCCGATCAATATTAAAACGCAAAGAAGAGTCGCGAGCATCACTCCGATGACGGTTGAAAAAACGCTCTTTAAAAAACTTTTCATAAATTCTTAGCTCCCCGGTTGCCGCGGCTACGAATAAACTCGAGCACAATTGGCACTGCCGACAAAATTAAAATAGCGATAATGACGAAGTGAAAATTGCGTTTAACGGTTTCCATGTTTCCGAAACGATTGCCGACAAACAAAAAGAGCCCGATCCATACGACAGAGCCAGCGGCGGAATACGACAAAAAGCGCAAATACGGCACGTGTCCTAGCCCCGCAACGAAGGGCGCGTAAGTTCTAAAAATGGGCAGGAAACGCGCCAGAAAAATCGTGCGTCTTCCGTGGCGTTCGTAAAACTCTTTCGTCGAATCTAAATACCGCGGATTGAACACTTTTGAGTTTGGATTTTTGAACAAACGACGGCCAAGCGTGCGTCCGATCCAGTAATTTGTGCTGTCGCCGAGGGCCGCTGCCAAAATCAAAGTTAAACAAACGATCTTAAAATCGAGAGCGCCTTCGACGGCGGTCAAAGCGCCGACCGCAAACAGCAACGAATCACCAGGAAGAAACGGAAAGATCACGAGACCGGTCTCCGCGAAAATAATCGCGAAGAGAAGAATGTAAATCCAAGGACCCATAGTTTGAGTCCAGGTCGCGAGATGAGCTGACAAATTTTGCAGAATGGAAATGAGACCCAAAAAATCCATAGGCTGAGACGCTAACGTGTTCATGCGACTCAAGCTAGCTTTATAGCTCGACTTCTTGGCCTTCGCGCGCAAAGCCCCATTTGATCTCGCGGACTGTTTTGCCAGCCCGTTTTTGCTGCTCAGTGTAAGCATTCAAGTACTCGCGCGTCTGGCGCCCAGCATCGACGATTTTTTCATCGGTCGCACCTGGGTCGTGATGGGCAAAAAGAACGTGTTTAATATGCTCGCGAAGCCCGATATCAAGACCGATCGGCGCCGCCGAATGGCCCCAGTTCATCTTCTCAACTGCTTCGATCATTGTGTACTGAGCATCAAAGAGCATGAGATCCGCATTTTGATAAAGAGCCGCGTCGAGACCCAGTTCTTCGCGCGTGACCCGCGTCGCTTCTGAGTCGACACAGTGAGCGTATACTTTTCCGCCGCGTTCGATTCTGTAACCCCAGCAAGGATCAGGGTGGTCGAGCTGAAACGGCGTGACTTCGAAACCTTGCAATTGAATTTTTTTGCGCGGTTCAAGTTTATGAAAAACGATTTTGCTCGCCAGCGTTTCAAAGGCAACCGGAAAGAACGGCTTCTTAAAAACTGTCCGTACGCACATTTCAAGGTCAGGTTGAACCGCGTAAATATGAACCGTCTGGTTTTTCAAAAAAATCGGCGTGAAAAACGGCAGCCCCATTAAATGGTCCCAGTGGAAGTGCGTAAAGAAAAGATGCGTTTCGTTCGGCGCCGAGCCGAATCCACCGGCCATCAACTCCTCGCCGAGTCCGCGAAGTCCGCTGCCTGCATCAATAATTAATCGCGTGCCGTCGCCTGGTCCGTGAACTTCTACGCACGAGGTGTTGCCGCCAAAGCCGCCGCGAATTTCGTGCGGCAAATTATCGACGAAACCTTTTGCATCAGCCCGCGCCGTCGGATCGTTTGCAAAACGTTCGACGACGTGACGAAGTCGCGCTTCAAGTTGCGTTGGATGTTGAGGGCTGGGAAGCGAGCCGCGCACACCCCAAAATTTGACCGTAAATGCCATTCGTTCGTTCACTCCGCTGCGAAAAGCTTAGATGGGGACGTAGCGAACTTCAAGGATCTCGAGCTCTTCAGCTCCGCGAGGAGTTTTCAGCGTCACGGTGTCGCCCTCAGCCGCTTGCAGCA
>JAYTHQ010000243.1:0-12189 GCA_043732445.1 Bdellovibrionales bacterium
CAGCTGCTGGTTTTCACCGCGCACCCGAAAGAGTGGCAAACGAGTCAGCGCCTGATCCTCGATTCTCTAAAAAATGAACCGCGAAAAGACCTCAAGGACTATTACACGAAGCTGATGCCGTTTCTTTACGGTTACCAGTGGTTAGCGCCTCTCAAATGGCTGGGCTTCAACATCGCCGGTCTCTTTCGCCCGGTGCCGCGCGGTCCGATCACGTTGCGCGATCGCCAAGAGACCGCGATTAAATCGTGCGCCCTCGCGTGCGAAAACTTCATGCTCGCGATCGCCGCGCAAGGTTTCGACACGTGTCCGATGGAAGGCTTCGATTCATCTCGGGTTCGAAAAGTTTTGCAAACACGGTGCAGCGAAACCATCGTGATGGTCATCTCTGTCGGCGAGCGAACCGAGCGTGGTATCTGGGGCCCGCAGTTCCGCGTCCCCCGAAACGTCGTGGTGAAGGAAATTTGAACGTTACATAAGAGCTAAGTCCGAAAGTGCAGTTCATGCGGGTGAAACTCAAAAAATACGCTCGCGGTACATGAATGCAGAAGCGAATCACGGGGTCCACTTAGTTAACGAAGACAAGGGTCGCTCTCAAGAGAGCTTTCTAAAAGAATCCATTGCTTCGGCCGTTTACGGAGCTCGTTCGTCGGTCAGTAATGGACTAAATTTTTGAGAAGGCGAGGCACGCGTTGGTGCCGCCGAAGCCGAAGCTGTTGTTCAGCACGTGTGTGAATTTTCCGTCGCGGGCGATCTGTGGAACATAATCCAAATCGCAGTCGTCACTCGGATGATCCAGATTGATCGTCGGGGGTGCGATACCTTCTTTTAAAGTCATGAGCGAGAAAACGGATTCGACCGCACCCGCAGCGCCGAGTGAGTGGCCCATCATCGACTTTGTCGACGACACCCATAATTTTTTTGCGTGATCGCCAAACACAGATTTGATGCCCGCGCTTTCGAGGCCGTCACCGACAGGCGTCGATGTGCCGTGTGCGTTGATGTACTGAACATCGGCGGGGTTTAAACTAGCGTCGCGAAGAGCCATCGCCATCGCTTGCGCACCGCCTGCTCCGCCCGGTGCTGGGTTTGTCATGTGATACGCATCTGAAGATGTGCCGTAGCCCGAAACTTCGCCGTAAATTTTAGCGCCGCGGCGAGAGGCATGTTCGTAATCTTCGAGAACGAGAACGGCGGCTGCTTCCGAGAGAACAAAGCCGTCACGATCTCGGTCGAACGGGCGTGACGCCATTTTTGGTTGGTCGTTACGGGTCGACAGCGCTTTCATCGCGGCAAAGCCGCCAATCGCAAGCGGCGTGATCACCGATTCAGAACCGCCAGCTAACATCACATCGCACTGACCACGGCGAATATACTCCGTGGAATCACCAATCGCGTTTGCCCCCGAAGCGCACGCCGAAGTGACGGCATAGTTCGGGCCTTTGAGCCCATACTTAATGCTGACTTGGCCAGAGGCCAAATTCGAAATGACTTGTGGAATGAAAAACGGGGAAATACGCGATGGACCGCGCGCGGCGAGTGTTTGCGACGTATTGTCGATTCCGCCTAAGCCCCCAATGCCGATGCCGATAATTGAGCCTGCGCGGGTACTCAACTCATCGGTGATCGTGAGTCCTGAATCTTTAAGCGCCATTTCAGAACACGCCATCGTGAGCTGAATGAATCGCTCCATTTTCTTTTGCTCTTTTTTCTCGATGTAAAGATCAGGGTTGAAACCCTTGATCTCGCCGGCGAAACGAACATCGAATTTGGACGCATCGAAGGCCGTGATCGTATCGATTCCACTTTTACCCGAAACCGCGGTTTTCCAGCTTTCCTCAAGCGAGAGACCAAGCGGAGTCATCATCCCGATACCGGTGACGACAACTCTGCGGAGCGGGGCTCTGGTGGGGCGTACGAAAATGTCCTTCGACATGGCTGCTCTACGCTTTGCCTTTAGCCTGGAGATAGTTCGAAACGTCGCCGACAGTTTTCAACTTCTCGGCGTCTTCGTCGGGAATTTCGATTCCGAATTCTTCTTCCATCGCCATGACGAGCTCGACGATGTCGAGAGAGTCTGCGCCTAAGTCATCGATAAACGATGCTTCGATTTTGACGCGCTCTGGGTCTACGCCGAGTTGCTCAACGATCACTTCTTTTACTTTGGGTTGAACAGTCGTCATCATAAAAAATTTCCTTCCGTTAGGCCTTGTTAACTGACCAATAAAAACAGTTTAAAGTGAGCCCTGCGGCTCACATGTACATCCCGCCATTGACGCTTAAAGTGTGGCCCGTGATGTACTTGGACTCATTGCTTAGCAAGAAAGCCACAGCGTTCGCAACGTCATCAACGTCTCCGAGCGTATTTAACGGAACTTTCGAGAGAATTGCCTCTTTTGCTGCCGGTGTCATGGCATCGGTCATGTCCGTGACAATAAAACCCGGTGCGACACAGTTGACGCGAATCGATCGAGAAGCGATTTCCTGGGCGACTGACTTCGAGAAGCCCTCGATGCCGGCTTTGCTGGCAGCGTAGTTGCTTTGCCCGGCGTTGCCCATCTCACCAATGACGCTGGTCACGTTCACGATCGACCCTGAGCGAGCTTTGAGCATCATTTTCGTTGCCGCACGCGTGCAAAAGAAGGTGCCTTTCAGGTTCGTGTCGATCACGGCCTGAAAATCATCGGCCTTCATGCGGAGCAAAAGGCCATCACGCGTAATGCCTGCGTTGTTAACGAGGCCATCGAGCTTGCGCCATTGGCTCGAAATGTCGTCAAACGCGGCCGTGACCGATGCCTCGTCAGAAATATCGAGCTTCAGTACCAAGTGACCTTGGCCAGGGAGCTCGGAGCGAATCTTTTCGGCTTCTAACGGAGTCGAAACATACGTGATCGCGACCGAGGCGCCTTCTTGAGCGAGCTTGCGGGCAATAGCGGCGCCGATTCCGCGGCTAGAGCCGGTGACGAGGATTTTCATGCCTTCAAAACGCTGAGTCAAATGAGCCTCTGTGCTGTCACATCGTCTGTGATCGTTTGCTATCAATGAACGACCGAAGCTGGCTTGAGGGCCCGCTCGAGCGTTTTGATATCTTCTAGAGCGTTAATATTGAATGGCGCAGGGGAGTTTGAGTCAATTTTTTTCGCAAGCCCGCTTAAGACTTTGCCGGCGCCGAACTCGATCGATTTCGTGACGCCCATTTCTTTAAGTCGAGCCACGCATTGAGTCCAGCGAACCGCGCCAGACACTTGGCGAATTAAGTTTTCTCTGATGACTCCTGCCTCGCGGGTTTCGAGACCGGTAACGTTTTGCACGATTGGAAAGTGGGGGTCGGCGAAGCTTGTTGCTTGTAAGACCGACCGCATTTCGTCTTCGGCGGGCTTCATGAGGCTGCAGTGAAACGGCGCCGAGACAGAGAGCGGGATCAGTTTTAAGCGCGGCGTCTCTTGATCTTTGAACGCATCGGCAAGCGCTTCGCCTTTGCCGTTTGCACGGAGCCAGTCGATGGCTTTTTGCGATCCGCTCAAAACGACTTGCCCCGGAGCATTGAAGTTTGCGGCTTCGATTGGCGTAAACCCAGATTGTTTTTCAGTCCAGGCGCAGATGCGTAAGACTTGGTCTTCGGTGAGACCCATGACGGCCGCCATGCCGCCCTCACCGACAGGTACGGCTTTTTGCATCGCTTGACCACGGCTGCGAACTGCCCGAAGCGCGTCGGTAAAACTCAAGGAGCCAGCCGCAACGACCGCTGCGTATTCGCCCACAGAATGACCAGCCGCCGCCGCGATCGGCACATCGAGAATTTGCTTGATGACTCTGAAAGTGACGGTCGACACGAGCAGAAGGGCTGGCTGCGTATTTTCAGTTAACTGAAGGTCGCTCTCGGGCCCGTCGAAGCAAAGTTTTTTGAAATTAAGTTTCAGCGCATCGCTCGCTTCTTCGAACGTTTGCTTGGCGGTGGCGAATTCGTCGAAAAGAAATCGGCCCATGCCGACGGACTGGCTGCCTTGACCCGGAAAGAGTGCCGCCCACATGTGTTAGTACCTCATCAGGAGACTGCCAGAGGTGAGTCCTGCTCCGAAGGCTGTTAACATGACCGTTTGGCCGCGCTTGATCCGCTCGCTGCGAATGTTTTCGTCGAGGGCGATCGGGATTGTTGCGGCCGACGTATTGCCGGTGCGATCGACGTTCACGATGACTTTTGCGGGGTCGATACCGAAGTGATTTCCGACCGCGTGGATGATTCGAAGATTCGCTTGATGAGGAATGAGCCAATCGATTTTTTCGATGGTCATGTTGTTGGCATCGAGGGCCTCTTGGCAGACCTGGCTCATGGTGCGAATCGCATTTTTAAAAATCTCGCGACCCTTCATGCGAAGATACTGCTGATTTGTATCGATAATTTCTTGCGTGATCGGGTTGGCAGAGCCGCCCGCCGACAAGACAAAGAGATCGCCAAGATTGCCGTCGGCGCGCAAATGCGAGCTCAAGAGTCTTGAGCCACCGCGGTCTTCGGTGCGCGTGTAGACGACGGCACCCGCGCCGTCGCCAAACAAGATGCAAGTTTCGCGATCCTTAAAATTGACGAAGCGGCTCAAAATTTCGGCGCCGACAACGAGAATATTTTTGTACATGCCTGTTCGAATAAACTGATCGGCGACTGTCGAGCCGTAAACAAAACCAGAGCACGCGGCCGAGAGATCGAACGCCATGATTTGGCGTGCGCCTAATTTTTTTTGCAAGGTGCAGGCTGAAGAGGGCATGCACTGATCGCCAGTGACGGTCGCGAAGATGATCATGTCGAGATCAAGTGCGGTGAGGCCTGCGGCTTTCAGTGCTTTTTCGGCGGCGAGAAGTGCTAGATCAGTGGTGTTTTGATCGGCGGCGGCTAAGTGTCGCTCGCGGATGCCCGTTCGTTCAATGATCCAGGCGTTGTTTGTGTCGACCATTTTTTCGAGGTCGGCATTCGTGAGAATGCGTTCGGGGAGGTAGGACCCCGTGCCTGCGATCTTGGTGTAGAACGGAGTCTCGATGTGCGGATAGCTCATTAAGCTTTAGCTTGAACGACTTCTTTGCCTTTGTAGTAACCGCAAGAAGCGCAAACGTGGTGAGGCTTCACGAGAGAACGACAGTTGGGGCAATTCACGGTGTTAACAACAACCAGAAAGTCGTGTGATCGGCGCATGTCGCGGCGTGAACGGGTCGTGTGTTTCTTCGGTGTAGGCATCGTAGCTCCTGAAAATGGCCAACAGCGTTTGCGCGCAAGGTGGCTTGAGACTTAGAACAGAATTGCAAAGAAGCGAAAATCTATAACATCTGAGGCCGAAATCAACAATTAAATGAATCGGTTGCGCGGCTCTCCCGAGGGGCGGCGCCCTCATGAATGCACAAATCTTGGACATGTGGCTAACGAATCAAATTGTGACGCCTTTCAAACGGTGTTGAAAGCGGCGGTGATTGAGTTGGGCTCATTTTCTGCTGGCAGGGGCCTTGCTCTCTAGGGAAGGTAACAAGATTCTCGTCGTGAAGGAGTTCCGTATGCGTTTATCAATTCAGTCGATGGCCCTAGGCTTTTCAGTCACCAGCTTTGTTTTCTTGGGCTCATTGGCTCAAGCCTCAAACCCGGATCTGATCAATGAGGCGCTCAATCAAAACCTCCAGGAGCGTGAACAAGTCACGGGTACGTATCTCCAAAACCCCGAGGCGAGTCGCCCAGGTGTCGCAGGCAACGAGCGCGACAGTGATTCACGAATTCCAGTCGTGATGGACGGCGAGCTCACGAGCGGCTCGCGACCACTGCGCAATTTCGATCGCTCTGACCGCCTGTTTCACGAAAAGCGCATCGAGGCGCGTCTCGATCAAGAAGTGAAATCCGTCGATCGAGCGTTCAATCGCGAAACGCCGGTTGAAGTTTCGGGTGCAGCCGCAGAGTTAAAAAACGGCGGCTGATTTGAAGTCTTGATTTAAAAGTTGTCGGTTTAGAGAATCAATTTCTTCAGCTCGGATTGCGAGTACACGTAGTCGGCATAAATCATCGTGTTGGTGATGTTCCGATGCCCTAGGGCGACCTGAACAAGTCGCAGGTCTTTGGTTTTTCGATAAAGACGAATTGCAAACGTATGACGAAGCGAATGGAATTTCTTTGGCACCGGTCGGTACCAATCCCAGATTTGCCGAAGTCGGTGATAGCCAATCGGGAATAGATCTTGGTCTCGCGGAAGGACCGAAGCGTAAGTCAGCAGACGCTCGAAGATGTCTTTTCGAATCGGTAGTTCGCGGTCGCTGCTTCCTTTGATCCCTCGAATAAAAACAGTTTGGTCGTAAGAATTTAAGTCGACCTGCCTGAGGCCGAGAATCTCGGTTGCGCGCGCGCCGGTTTTTAAAGCGAGTTGAAGAAGTAAAACATCGCGAACTTCGAGTTTTGCATCAGCGTCTAGGATCCGTTCGAGTCGATCAACTTCGGGCTCAATCAAATATTTATTCTTGTTGAGTGCATATCTAGCTGTGGCCATGGGCTCCCCGCTGCTGACAGGTTTGCATAGCGTTCTTCTTACAGCAAACAAATTAGTCAATGATTTCAAGCATTATACGGTCACACTTATAACTATAAGTTTGAGGCACGCCGCGGCTTAATCTCAAGATGTTTCTAAGACCACCGGAGATCGGAAGAATCGCAGCCTTTCCGATTGTTTGCAGTGGTCCAGGCTAATCCCCAATTCTAAGTAATTGTGCTTCACAACGCGATTTATTGTTATCCACAATAAAATAGTAGCGAATCATAACGCGTCAGAGTTTGATGGCGGGAATTAGGAGGGGCGAATGATCGAAACTGAATTTCAGACTCAGTCTTTAAGGTTCGCAGAGGGTACTTCGGGCGCCCGAAGCCCATCTAAATCGCGCGCCAAGAGCTCGCTCCGGTTGAAATACGAAGCAGAAACCCAGGTTATTTCTCGAAAACTCGGCGATCTGGAATCGATTCGCGGTCAGCTGGGCTTGAGTCAGCGAAAGATGGCGCAACTGTTGTTGGTCGATCCATCAGCATGGACGCGCTGGACAAAGGGCAACGATGAAGCGCCTCCGCACATCTACCGCATGCTTCAATGGTATCTCGCGCTCGAAAACAAATACCCGGCGCTCGACGTCAACTTTTGGTTGAACACTGTTGCGCAAGTGACGACAAGTCCTGAGCTTTCGAAGCGGGCAGGTGAGAGTGAGTCTGAATTAAGACGTCGTTTGAACGGAGCGCTCGCCGAAATCGCTGAACTCCGAGAGATGAGTTTAGCAGGCCGGCTGGCTGTCGAAGCCTCGACTGTATCGCTCAAAAAAATGATCTCCAAGTTGGCCATCGCGGCAATAGTGTTTGGCGCGATCATCGGCTTGACGGTCGCTCTTTTTCTGAAGTGAATTTGCGTTGAAATTTAATTTTCAGTGCCGACGTCACACGGTCTAATCACTAACGGCCGGCCGCCTAAATCTGACTCATTGACTGTCTCGGTCTTCAGTTTTGAGACAGTGTCTCGTTTTCGACTAGTCAAAAATCTGCATCAGATTGCGAATAGTGACGCTGAAACAGGTACATCCTTAACATTTTCTCGATTTCTTAACGCAATCTTCCGACTAGTTCGACGACGAACCAGCACGGAAGGACTTAGTCGCATGCGGTTAATTTCAGTGGCGAAATTAATAGGCTTGATCGGAATCTTCGCAATCTTAAACGGATGTGCGCCGCAATCGGATTCGAAGTCAGTCACGGTGCTCTTTCCAGATTGGGCGAAGCTTCAGCAATCGAGCTACGACCACGTTAGTCAGAACGCCTCGCCGGTTTACGCGAGTGCCGTCGGCGACATTCAAATCCTTTCGATCAATGCCTCCGGGGCTGGTGTCACAAACCCTGTTCCATTCTATTGGGCGCGGCATGACAACAGCGGCGCGCAGGCGCCGACCAGCGTCTCTATTAAAGTCCCGAAGGGGGCGCTCGTTCAGGTTCTGGCGGTGATCGACGGCGGAACTACGACGAAGTTCTACTACGGCGATGCCGGAGTCGGAACAAGTGATCAGCAAGTTCTCGATGTCGGCTTGACCAACGTCGCCGCAACCCAAAGTCTGACCGAAGGTACGGTTGTCGGCCGTTATATGACATCGGCCAACAATGGTCCAACCGGCACGTTCGATTATCGGTTTAACCCTCCTGGCAAACCTTCAATGATCGCTTCGCGCGGAGAAGTTTTCTCAGGCTGGATTAGGGCCTATGCGCTGAGTTCTCGTCTGATCACTTACACGTGGCCAGATGGCTCGCAAAAGTTTGATTTTACTTCGAACAGCGATTCGCTACTTGCAACGTCTGCGTCGGGTCACAGCGTTAGATCCGCGCGAATTGCACTGCCGGCCGGCTACAGAGATGACTACTACCAGACCGGCGTTCACAATGTTCAGGCAAATCCGGCCAAGCTGATTACGGCTGGTTTCTTCGGACCTTATGCCGATCAAATTTCGGGCTTAAAGTTGTGTATGACCAGCGTTTCGTCAGCGACTGCGGGGCCGGCGATCCCTGGCCTATTTAAAACGGGTGACCCAGCGAATTCTGCGACTGTGCCGTCGAATCAGATGCGTTGGATTGACCGCTTCGCCTACTCTGATAGTACCCAAGAAGTTCAAGTCGTCGATCCCGACGGGCTGGGCAGCGCTTACGTCGCCGGCGGAGATAATTCGGGCTCGTGTACGAGCTCGGGCACGGATTATGTTGACCGTCTAATCTTCGATCACACGCAGTTGAAAAGTAGCGACAGCATTTTGCCGTTTCGCGGACCATTCTCGAAGCGCGCGGTCTCCGGACAGTTTCTTGACGTGATGATCGCAGCTAGTACGGCCACTGTAACGTGGGATCTTTTGCCGGGCGTTGCGTCTTCGCTAGGCGGCGTCTCAGTTTTTTGGCGTAACGTGCCAGGCGGATTTTCTGACGACGACGTCAAGGTCCAAGATGGCCTTCGTTGTGCGGAATTCCGCTCGCCGTCGGCATTTAGCCCAGCCTTCACCGAAGTCAGCGTCGGCACCGACACGACAACGGCCGGTTTCAACGTGCCCCCTGGTGCGACGCTTTCGACATTGCAAGTTGTTGCTTGTCCGCGAGCAGTGGATGGCAGGTTGTACTTTTCGGGCGTAAAGCCTAACAGCAACGCCTCTGGCCCAGCAGTTCGTCTTGCGGCGTTCAGCGCCTCAGGTGCCGAAACGTCGGTTGTAACGCCAACAACTTTTTACAACGGAACTTGCTATCCAATTTCGATTAAGTCACTGAACGCGAATAATCAGCCTGTATCGCCAGCGAGTCCGATTCCTGTTACGGTTGCAGGCCCGTCGATCTTACATGCAAACTCGGATTGTGGCGACATTGTAACAGGTTCATTGCCGATTCCATCCTTTGGCGGCAGCATGGTCGTCTTTATGTCTGGCTCCTCGCCTGCGACGATCACGGTCACTGATGGGAGCGCATCGCCACTGACTTCGACGACTTTCTACGCGGCAGGCACATCAGGGTCACCCGCAGACACGTTGACGGTAGTGGCGCAAGCTTCAGCTGCTCAATATCAATGTATTCCCGTTACTGTGCAGCTTTCAAAATCAGGAGTTCCTGCCGCATATTCGAGTGCCGGCTTCTCGCTGTCAGGTTCACAGTGGTGGCTCTATCCTTCTAACAATCAAAACTGTACCGGTTCAGGGAGTAACACAGCTACGTTTGCAACCAATCAGACGACACTTTTCTATTACGCTCGAAATCTCTCGACAGGTTCGATTCCGATTGCACCAACTGGGTTTGGAGGGGCGACGACAGTCTCAGCTCCAGTTACACTTGCCGCCGCGATCGCGCCAACTCATCTCGAGGTGGTAGGTCTTCCATCGGTGACGCAGTTGAATCAGTGCTATCCCGTCACGGTTTTCTTACGAGACGGTCAGAACAACTCTGCGGCTTTGCTAAGCTCGTATCTCGCAACTCAAGGAAACGGATACGGTAACCTGACAATAACCGCTACTGGCGGCCAAGTTGGAGGATCGAACACCTGCGTCAGTGGCTTCCTTACACAAAGCACATCAGTCCTTAGCTACCCGCAACCTAATAGTTCGACTACGACCTTTTATTTCAAACCAACGAGTGTGGGTACGGCCTCGCTGTCTGCTGCGTTCGATGCAGGACAGCTGAGTGGAGCTCAGCCGATTTTGCCTTCGGCTTCGTCCCAGTCGACTGTAGGTCCTTAAAAGTTTGCCGCTGGATTCAGCGTTTGAGTTTCGACTCTGGGCGAAGTCGAAAACCGGTAGACAAGAGCCAGCCTGTATTGGACCATACCCCCACGGAATTGCTTTAAATGGCGGGGGAATTGACTGATGGCGAACGGACCTGGTGATGAGACTTTATCGACTTCGAAGAATGCATCACGGACACCGCCTGCGCATCACCGCATTGAAGTGAAAAACGCCGACGTTGTTCAAGAGCAACTCGTCGAAGGTTTTAACTGGATCGAAGACAACGCCAAGATCGTTGTTGCGGTGATTGTCATCGCGGTTTTGGGTGGGCTTGGTTACGCGGGTGTTCAGATCGTCAGCAATCGCCAAGAAAAAGCAGCGCAAAACGAATATTACAAAGTTGAAGCGCCGTTTTTGAAAAAACGCGAGGCCTTCGAAAAAACAAAATTTAAAGCGTTCATGCCAGCCGAGAGCGCCGATAAAACGCCGGGCGAAATCGCGACTGGCGATCTTGCAAAAGATTACGGTGCATTAATCACAGGCCTTGAGACGACCGCAAAAGAATACTCGGGCACTGCCGCCGGTGGGCAAGCCGCAATTTTGACGGCGCAAACTTATCTCGATTACAAACAGCCAGATAAAGCCGTCGAATACGCGGAACTTGCCGCAACGAAACTTCCGAAGGGCCATACACTCGGTCTTCTTGCGACAGTTTTGTGGGGCAACGCTCTCGCCGCAAAAGACGATTGCAAAGGTGCACTAGGTGTTTGGCAAAAAGTGTTAGACACGCCGGCAGCGTCTTACCTTCAAGGTGATGTCAGTGTTCGCTCGGGCGTTTGTTTTGAAAAGCTCGGGCAAAATGATCGGGCGCTTGAAATGTACCGCAAAGCCTCGGGCGCAACCGGTGGGTCGGCCTCGAGTTCGGCGGCTAAAGGTCTCATGCGCGCCCTAGAAATGAAGACGGCCACGAAGTGATGAAGCCGACGTTTGTTCTCAAAGTTTGTTTTGCTGCGCTGATCGCTTTAGCGACCGGCTGCGCGAGCGTTTCGCAATCGGTCGGTCGTGGGCAGGGTCACAAGTTTGTGCTTGAGAACGCGTGGTCGCGAACGACTTTAAAAAACGAATTCTTTGGCTTTCGACGTTTAAACCGCATGGCCCCGATCGTTCTCGAGACCATGGTGATCGCTTCGAACGCGATCGACGGCCTCGTTGCGTTCGATCGCACGTCGGGCCGCCAACTCTGGCGCATCGATCTTAGAAACGGTGTCGAAGGCGGCGCGCAGGTTTCGGGCGATAAGCTTTACTTCGGCTCAAGCGACGGTCAATTTTACTGCGTCAATTTGCTTGATGGGAAAACGACCTGGACGTTTCCGGTTCGCGCCGAAACTTTGGCGGCACCGACCATCGAGAACGGAGTCGTTTATTTCCAGAGCGGAGCTGATGTCGTGTTTGCCCTCGATGCGGTGTCGGGCAAACAGCTTTGGGTTTACAACCGTCAGGTCACGACTCAACTTTCGATTCGTTCGACCACGCGTCCGGTCGTAAATGGCGATCTGGTCTACGTCGGTTTTAGCGACGGCTTTTTGGTCGCCTTAAAACGTCGCGAAGGCACGCTGGCCTGGGAGCGAAAAATCGGCAAAGGCACTCGGTTCCATGACGTTGACGCCACTCCGGTTGTTGATGGGGCTTCACTTTACGTTGCAAGTTTCGACGGATCATTGGTTTCATTGAAAGCCGATTCCGGCGATGTGAATTGGACAATTGAGCAAGGCGCCTACGTGCCGGTCACTCTGGGCGTTGGCGCACGTGCCGATCGTCTCTATTACTCGACCGCTACTGGCGACATTCTTGTTGTTGATAAGCGCTCGGGTAAAATTCTTTCGACATTCAAAGTCGCGCGCGGAATTCCAACCCAAGTCGCACTCTACCGCGGCTTTATTTTATATGGTCAGTCTGAGGGCG
>JAYTHQ010000244.1:0-1043 GCA_043732445.1 Bdellovibrionales bacterium
ATCGACAGATGTCGCTCTTTGATGAGAGTCACAAACCGGCCGATCCATTGTCGGCAGTTGAAAGCACCGAGAACGAAAATGTCGACGACGGTTCACTCGATGGAGCGTTTGCCAAGAATTCAAACGTGATCGCACTTCCGGCCAAAAAACTTTTGCGCCCATCACTCGACGACATCTTCGCGGTTCATTCTGGCCAGCTATGAGAACAATCGAAATTGACGGCGAATTTGACGACTTCAGGCAAAAAGCCAGGTCGCTCGCGCGCGAGCGCGTGCACCCCCGAGAGGTCACTTGGCGTGAGCCGAAGGGTGAAGGTCCAACACTCTCGATGTTTTCAAGCGCAGATTTTACCGATGCGTCGTTCGCGAAAAGTGAAAACCGGGCGCATGAACTTCAAGCCGACGTTCGCGTTACGCCAGAGTTTATGAGACTCGCCGAAGCCGTCGCGCACTCGAGCGCGCCTGGTAAATGGGATTTGCTTTATCGTTTGTTGTGGCGCCTGACTTTTGAGAATAAACGGCTACTCGAAATCATGACCGATGACGACGTGAAGGAAGCACTTGATATTCAAAAGAAAATAAAGCGAGAGATTCACAAAATTCACGCCTTCGTGCGATTTGAGCGAGTCGACGACCCCGAAGAGCCAGCGGGCGAGCGCTACCTGGCCTGGATCAAGACCGATCATCCCTGCCTGAAATTAGCAGCGCCGTTTTTTCAACGCCGCTTTGGCGACCGCAGCTTTTCGATTTTCACGCCCTTCGAATCTGCGCACTGGAATCGAAAAGATTTAACGTTCGATAGCGGCGTCGCGTCGGCGCCTCACCGCGGCGAATCCATGGACGATCTCTGGAAAAGTTATTACAAATCCAGTTACAACCCTGCCCGCATCAACATCTCAATGATGAAAAAAGAATTGCCGGTCAGGTACTGGAACGCACTGCCCGAAGCCGAAATTATCCGCGATCTCATTCAACAAACGCCTGAGCTCTTACGAAAAATGGCCAAGAACCAAAACGTGCGCGCTGAACCGCCAAACACAAACG
>JAYTHQ010000245.1:0-1042 GCA_043732445.1 Bdellovibrionales bacterium
GTCGTCGAAGTGAAATCGACAAACGGCGATACTCACTTGGGTGGCGATAACTTCGATACGCGCATCCTCGAATGGATGATCGAAGAATTCAAAAAAGACCAAGGCATCGATCTCAAGTCCGATAAGATGGCGCTTCAACGCCTTAAAGAGGCCGCCGAGAAAGCAAAGATCGAGCTCTCATCAACCAGCGAGACCGACATTAACTTGCCGTTCGTCACGGCCGATGCGTCGGGCCCAAAGCATTTACAAATGAAGCTCTCGCGAGCGAAGTTTGACCAAATGACCGAAGATCTCGTGAAGCGTTCGCTTGAGCCGTGTAAAAAAGCTCTCGCCGATTCGGGCTTCAAACTCAGCGATATCCAAGAAGTCGTTTTAGTCGGGGGTTCGACACGTATTCCGTCGATTCAAAAAGCCGTTAAAGATTTCTTCGGCAAAGAGCCGAACCGTTCGGTGAACCCCGATGAAGTTGTCGCGATGGGCGCGGCCATTCAGGGCGGAGTTCTCTCGGGCGACGTCAAAGACGTTCTCCTCCTCGATGTCACTCCGCTTTCTCTCGGTATCGAGACTTTGGGCGGCGTCATGACGAAGTTGATCGAACGAAACACCACGATCCCAACTCGCAAGTCGCAAGTGTTCTCGACGGCGGCCGACAACCAAAACTCGGTCGACGTTCACGTGCTTCAGGGCGAGCGCGAAATGGCCGACGCTAACAAAACGTTGGGCCGTTTTGAGCTTGTGGGTATCGCATCGGCTCCTCGCGGAGTTCCGCAGGTCGAAGTGTCATTCGACATCGACGCGAACGGTATTTTGAACGTGACCGCAAAAGATATGGGCACGGGCAAAGAACAGCAGATCAAAATCACCGCGAAGTCAGGTTTGTCGGAACAAGACATCAAGAACATGGTGAAAGACGCCGAACTCCACGCCGAAGAAGACAAGGCTCGCAAAGAGCGCGTGACGATCGCAAACGAGCTCGACTCTATGGCTTATCAGACCGAAAAACTCATCAAAGAGAACGAAGCTTCGTTCCAAGACGCTGACA
>JAYTHQ010000246.1:0-3799 GCA_043732445.1 Bdellovibrionales bacterium
GCGTCGACGGCTAGTTCTGCTAACAAAATACGCAGCGCTTGTTCTGCAGATGCTGTTTGGATCACGTGCCGACTCCCCGCAAAGTGGACTTGCACAGCCTTATCAAGAGCTGGACCAGCCACGCCGATGCACACAGTTCCTACCGGCTTCTGCGGAGTTCCGCCGCCCGGACCTGCAATTCCCGTAATGCTCAACGACCACGTCGTACCAAAAACAGCGCGCGCGCCCGTTGCCATCGATCGAGCGACCGGTAGACTCACGGCACCCATCGCGCGAAGCTGCGCGCCCGAAACTCCGAGCACATTTTCTTTTACGCGATTCGAATACGCGACGACGGATCCGACATAAACATCAGAAACACCGGCCGATGCCGTTACTATCGACGACAACAAACCGCCCGTGCAGCTCTCGGCCAAACTCAAAGTCTCACCGCGCGCACGCAAAGCCGAGACGACTTTTTCGACAAGTGCGGCATCAGGACGCATAGCCCGGTCCGCCCAGCCAATGTGTTTCTCTTAAAACGATCTGTAATATAATGCTCGTGACTAGGCCCGCAGCGACATCATCGAGAACGGTGCCGAGTCCGCCCTTCACGCGCTGATCGATCACCCGGATCGGACCAGGTTTTAAGATGTCAAAAATTCTGAAAACAACAAAGGCCGCCAGAAACGACTGCCAAGTGAGCGGAAGCCAGGTCATCGCGATGATGTAGCCAATCACCTCGTCGATGACGATCTCTTTGGCGTCGTGAACCACGAACAGACGCTCGTAGAGTTCGGCGACGACGATTGAAAAAAGAAGAAAAATGATCGTCCCGATCATGTACGCAACCGGCGACAGATAAGTCGCCATGAGCCACGCAAGCGGGATCCCGAGAAGAGTGCCGAACGTCCCAGGAGCTTTCGGAATTTTGCCGAGGTAGAGACCAGTAGCGAGTGCTTCCAATATTCTTTTCTTCACACCGCGAACGATGCCCTCGACTGAATGGACGGTCAAAGGGCGAGGCGCCGCCAACGCAGCGCACCTGGTTCACAATCTCCCAAACAATGCCGAGGACTTAGGCAGACTTGACGAGACGAGAGTTCTGTCAGACTGATTCCGAGAAGGTAGGGGCGCACTCGTGGGCGCCCGCACCTGCCGTGCATCCCACCTCGGCCCATCCGAATAGAACCTTCCAGCTGCTACCTTCGACCAGAAAAGGTAGCAGCTTCAAGATCTTGAAGCTGCTACCCCGACAGTCATCTAAACTTGGGGCATGACGCTCAATGAAATTCTGACGACTGCCGTAAAAAAACAGGCCAGCGACGTGCATCTCAAGGCCGGCCTTGTGCCGGTGATTCGTAAACACGGCAAGTTGCGTCCGCTCGCGACCGGCGCGCCTCAGCTCACGACGAACGATCTCGAGACGATGACAAACGAGCTCCTCGACGAAGCGCAAAGAGCCGCATTCGCGAAGAATAAAGAGATCGATGTCGGCTACGGCATTGCGGGTCTTGGGCGCTTTCGTTGCAATATTTTTCGCCAACGCGGATCCATTCGGATGGTGATCCGGAATATTCCCTTCAACGTTCCCAACATCGACGAATTAAAACTGCCCGACGTCATCAAAAAAATCGGCGAATACGAGCGTGGACTCGTTCTCGTCACCGGGATCACGGGCTCAGGAAAATCGTCGACGCTCGCGGCAATCGTCGACCACATTAACAACACGCAAAACGCGCACATCTTGACGATTGAAGACCCGATCGAATTTTTGATTCGTGACAGAAAAAGTATCGTGAGTCAGCGCGAACTCGGCCTTGATACATCGACGTTCGCGTCGGCTTTAAAATCGGCACTTCGGCAGGACCCTGACGTCATTCTCATCGGTGAAATGCGCGATCAAGAAACGATCGAAATCGCGATGACGGCTGCCGAAACCGGCCACTTGGTACTCTCAACACTCCACACGATGGACGCGCAAGAGACGATCAACCGGATTCTGGGCGTCTTTGAACCTCACGAACAAGATCAGGTCCGTCGGCAGCTCGGCGCAACGCTCAAAGCTGTCATTAGTCAGCGCCTCGCTCGCCGAAAAGACAAATCAGGCTTCGTTCCGGCCGTTGAAATTCTGATCAACAATCAGCGCGTAAAAGAAATGATTGAGGATCCGGAAAAAACGAGTGGAATTCGCAACGTCATCGAGGAAAGCCGCGATTCTTTTGGAATGGTTTCGTTCGACCAAAGCTTGATGGATCTGCTGAGCCAAGACTTAATCGATTACGATGAAGCGCTTCGCCTGTCGACGAACCCTGAAGACTTTCATTTACGCGCAGCCGGTGTCGCGAGTGGCGCAGGCGGTCAGTGGCACGACAACAGCGAGCTGAATAAACGAGTGCGCGGAAATATCGAAGAGCTCAGTGCCCTCGAAATTGATCGCAGTGACGAAACCGACCCTGTCGTCGACGAGACTTAACCGCTCGCGAACTTCTCGCCCGAGTCCTTGCGCGCTCACTTTTAGGTGAGTAAGATCTGAGCTCCCTGATTTTATCCCTGACCTTAACAGACGACCCTCTGACGCCAAGGATTCCAGCCATGAAGAGCCGTGAGATTCGCCAAACGTTTATCGACTACTTCAAAAAACAAGGCCACCGCGAGGTCGCAAGCTCTAGCCTCGTGCCTGAAAACGACGCGACTTTGCTTTTCGCCAACGCCGGCATGAACCAATTTAAAAATGTGTTTCTAGGGCTTGAACAACGCGATTACAAACGCGCGGTCTCGTCGCAAAAATGCGTGCGCGCCGGCGGCAAACATAACGATTTAGAAAATGTCGGTCACACGGCTCGGCACCACACTTTTTTCGAAATGCTCGGGAACTTTTCGTTTGGTGACTACTTTAAAAAAGATGCCATTCACATGGCGTGGGATCTTTTGACTAACGAACTTGAAATTCCGAAAGACAAACTCTACGTCACCGTTTTTGAAACCGACGATGAGGCGGCTGATATTTGGCACAAGCAAGAGGGCGTTCCGAAAGATCGCATCTACCGTTTCGGAGAAAAAGATAATTTCTGGCGGATGGGTGACGTCGGACCTTGCGGGCCTTGCTCTGAGATTTTTTACGACCATGGTGCGGAGGCCGATAATCCTTTTAACCCGTCAAAAATGGGCGGCGATGGCGATCGCTACGTTGAAATCTGGAACAACGTCTTCATGCAATACAACGAAGATGCAACGGGCAAACATGCACTGCCAAAACCGTCGGTTGATACCGGCGGCGGGCTTGAGCGCTGGGCCGCCGTTCTACAGGGAACACCGAACAATTTTAATACCGACGTTTTTTTACCAATCATCGAAAAAGAAGCGCAGCTGGCCGGTTGGGATTTGCACAAGCTGATCGATCTTGAACAAATGGCGCGCCACACGCGTGATGCAAAAATTAAAGGTGAAGATCGTCTGTTAGTTTTAAAACGCCTCGGCGCACTTCGCGTCGTGGCCGATCACTCGCGCGCGGCGGCATTTTTAATGGCCGACGGCGTGATGCCGTCGAACGAAGGCCGCGGTTACGTTTTACGCCGCATCATGCGCCGAGCAATTCGCTACGGCCGTGAGATGACGCAAGACCCGGCGCTCTTCGGCCTCACCGTTCAAAAAGTCATCAGCGAAATGAGCGATGTCTATCCTGAGTTGAAACGCTCTCGAGACCTGATCACAACGAACGTGAACGACGAAGTCTCTCGGTTTATAACAACTCTCGATCAAGGCACCGAAATTCTGGGCGGAGAAATCAAGAAGCTCAGCGGCAAAGGCGTCAAAACTC
>JAYTHQ010000247.1:0-3795 GCA_043732445.1 Bdellovibrionales bacterium
TACCGTTATTGCAAAATCGCGACGCTCACTGCTTCGGACCCGGTAACAACATTTAGCGGAAACTACGCTGCTGGCGATACGTTGAAAGCAAATGACGGATCAAACCGATCACTCGATCTGGGCGGTGTCTTTGCTGGGGTCGGCTTCAGATTTTACTTTTAACTGACGAATTTTAACCGACGATTTTGTCGCCCAGTCAGCCGCCGTGATCGCCGCCGTAGAGAGCGTCGATCATATTTTTATAATTCTGGTCAACGACTTTACGTTTCACCTTCAGCGACGGCGTGAGTTCGCCGGATTCGATGGTGAAGTCGCGTGGGAGTAGCGCAAAGTTTTTAATTGTCTCAAAGCTCGCGAGGTGTGAGTTCGTTTCGGCGACCGCCGCCTTTAGCAGCTCTTTTACTTTTGGATTTGCCACTAGTTCATCGCGCGACTTCGTTGCGATGTCATTGTCTTGGGCCCAAGTGCGAAGAGAGTCCATATTTAAAGTCAAAAGCGCGACGATGTACTTTTTTTGATCTCCGTGAATATGAACCTGAGAAATAAAGCGCGAGCTTTTGAGCAATCCCTCGAGTTTTTGAGGCGCGACGTATTTTCCGCCGGCAGTCTTAATCAGATCTTTTTTGCGGTCAGTGATGCGAAGATATCCCTCGGTTGAGAGCTCGCCAATATCACCTGTATGAAACCAGCCGTCGATCAGCACCTCGGCGGTTGCAACGGGGTCATCAAGGTATTCCTTCATCACTTTTTTAGAATGAACGAGAATCTCGCCGTCGTCGGCAATTTTGAACCGTACATCGCCGATGCCTTTGCCGACAGTCCCGAAGCGGTAATCGAATGGCGTGTTGACCGCGACGGCGGCAGTCGTCTCCGTGAGGCCGTAGCCTTCAAGAATTAGGAGGCCAGCTGCGTGAAAAAACTCGGCAATCGAGCGCGACATCGGCGCGCCGCCGCAGATCGCAAACCGAAGACGGCCGCCCATGCGGTCACTGATCGAGTCAAAAACTAATTTCTTGGCGAGCCGGTAGCGAAGCGCAAGTTCCAGAGGAACGGGCTGCTTTTCAACTTTGTACTGGCTCATCTCGCGGCCCGTCGCAAGCGCCCAATGAAACACTTTACTTTTCAAAGTGCTGACTTCGGCCTGCGCTAAAATCCCGTTATATATTTTTTCAAAGACTCGCGGCACGGCCATCATGATGGTCGGTTTCACTTCGACAAGATTGTCTTTGAGGCGATCGATGCCTTCGGCGAACGCCATCGTGTAACCTGTCAGACCATGGCCCCAGATTTCAACTCGGCCAAGAATGTGCGCGTAAGGTAGAAAACAAAGACTGCGGTCACGGACCGTGACTCCAAGAAGCGGGAACGCGTCGGAGACTTCGCTCAAGGCTTGGGTGTGCGTGATGACGACGCCTCTTGGGCGCCCCGTCGTTCCCGATGTATAAATGATCGTTGCGGTATCGTTGAGGTTCAATTCACGGAGCGCCAGTTCGTAAAGCGTCGGTGAATGCTTGAGCGCAGTTTCACCGCGAAACTGAACGTCCTCGAGCGTGACGTAGCCAGACGCATCGATGGACTTCTGGGCCAATTGGCCGTCGGCCTTTGGCGCGGATTCAAAACAAATTATCTTCTCGATGCTTTTTAATGGTTTTAAAAGCTCGGTCAGTTTTTTCAGTTGCGCAGGCGATTCGCAGATCAGAATTTTCGTTTTCGAATTCTCGAGAATGAACGAAAGATCCTCAGGCGTACTGTTCTGATAGATAGGAATAGTGATCGCCCCGAGACCTAAAATAGCGAGATCAGTGGCGGCCCACTCGAGACGCGTGTTCGAGAGAATCGCAACGCGGTCGCCTTTGCGCACGCCCAAGGTTTGGAGGCCAGCTGCAATCGATTCTACGAGCGCGCGGTAAGCCGACCAGTTCAGCTCATTCCAGCGACCGCCCCGTTTGTACATAACGGCAAGTCGCGTGGCGTATTTCGTCGATGTTTCTAGAAATTTATGACAAACAGTCGAAGGCATTGGTTTTTAAGTCTCTCCCGCTAGGGATCAAAGCAGTGTCTCGTGTTTTTGTCATCGGAATTGGTGTTAGCGAGTTTTGGTTGGCGGCAGAGACGCAGGCGCTGGCGCAGACGCTCGCGGCGTCAACATGATCGTTTTTGTAGCGCCCTCGGCCACCACAATGACCTGCTGATCTGATGCTTTTGTTTTCGGATCAAAAGCGACGATACGCATATCTTCATCAGCGGGGACCGCGATCATGCGCGCGGGGCTCGTAGTTGCGACGAGCTTGTCGTTGATATAGATCTGGCCTTCGCCCTTGACCATCACGTTAACGAAGCCTTTTTTGTCGCTCTTGAACTTGACGTCGATCATGCGACCACCGGTAACTTCAAACTTTTCTTCGTACGGCGAAGGTAAGTAGCCTGCTAAACGAACAGTGAGTTTCACGTTGCGATTCTTTTCAAGCTTGATCGTAGCCGGCGTCACTTCGCCTTGCGGAATCCCGTCGATCTCGATCGGCGCACCCGATGGGGTACTTGAAATTGTAACGTCGATCATTTCGGCTGAATTTTGCGCATCAGTTGCGCTCACCGATGGGTGATTGGTTGCGACCAGCTCTGGTTTTTCTATCAGACCGTACGTGATCAAATAAGTCCGTGCGAGATCGCTGGCCCGAGTCGGATTCGACAAATAGAAAGCGCCACCTCCGCCAAAGATCGCAACCAGAAAACCAAGCGTGACGATTTTTGCCGTCGATGCGCTTTGTTGAGTATTTAGACGGTTGTAGGATTTATTTGTGAATGACCCCTCGCGACCGCCAAAGTCATTGCGGTAACCGCGATCGACGGTGAGTCGGCCGTTGAGTCCCGTGTCGACCGATATTTTTTTGGCCATGTCTTGGGCCGGAGAGTTCGTCTGCCAACCTTCACGAGGAACGGTTGGTGCTTTTGCGGGTGTCGGTGCGGGAGCAGGTGTCGCGACCAAGCGAGGTCCGTGGGCGCTCGCTTGCCCAGCTTGCGCTGGTGGCGCTGGAGCAACCGGGACCACTTTTTGGTGCTCGGGATTTCCAAAATTCACGTTCGATTTCGACGTGCCGGAGTCATCGTCAGCTTGGCGATCAGTGGAGGTGATGACCGTATGGTCCGGAAAATTCGGTTCCGGCGGCGCCGTGCGTGACCGATTGTTGTCGAGCTGTGCGTACTCGATCATCTTTTTTCGGCTCTCTAAAATTTCGCCGGCAAAAAGAGTTTTAACAAAAACGCTAAAGTCTTGTGGTGAAAAATCTGGGAATTGGCGGTTCAAGAAGCGAGAGAGATCGCGGTGGAAAGCTGCCGCCGTTTGGTAACGGAGGTTCCTATCCTTCGCCAGCGCTTTGCCGACGATGCGCTCTAACTCAGGAGGGATATTTGGATTAATTTTACGAAGTGAAGGAATTTGGCAATCACGGATTTTACGCAGCGTATTCACTTCGTTGTTCGCGACGAAGAGACGGTCGTTTGCGAGCAGTTCCCAGAGCACGATTCCGAGTGCAAAAACGTCGGTTCTTAAATCGACGGGTTGGCCTTCGGCTTGTTCCGGGCTCATGTAACCGAATTTGCCTTTGAGCGTGCCCGCGCGTGTGGTCTCAAGCTGTGTTTCGGCTTTCGCGATGCCGAAGTCGACGATTTTGACTTCGCCCTCGAAGCTCAACATCACGTTTTGCGGACTCATGTCGCGGTGAATGATGTGCAGAGGCTTGCCGGTGTTGGAATCGATGCATCGGTGCGCGTGATCGAGACCGCCCGCCACTTCTT
>JAYTHQ010000248.1:0-3788 GCA_043732445.1 Bdellovibrionales bacterium
AAACTGTTCCAACCAATGACGCGATAATAAACTTTAGCATGAATCCTCCAAGGCAGATTTCACGCTCATTCCACAATCGCGTTGCCCCAAAGGCAAGCCGAGACACCAACAAACATGTGAAAAGTTCTTAACGAGCCACTCAGATCAAAATGGAAGGTGGCCACAATGGCGGACGCACTTGTGCGACCGACAGCGGAGCCGGAGGCGCAGCGACCATAACGGAAGAACCCCGGAGGTCGAAACCCCCGGGGCTGGGCTGATGAGTCGCGTCTGTGGGAAGCGACCCAAATTAAGAGGAGAGCTCTGACGCCGTATCGCCCAACTCGCTGCGATCAAGCAACGATTCAGACTCGGAGGAAATCAGCGGAGCTTCAAGGTGATCTCTCAAAAGAGATCACCCCGATGAAAACCGAAGACTAAAAATTCTGTGAAATTTAAGCGATCAACCGCAGAGCCTGTGCCGGCTGCTGGTTGGCCTGAGCTAAAACTGAAACTGCCGCCTGCTGCAAAACATTCGATGATGCGATTTCCGAAGCTTCGTGAGCCACGTCGGCATCGCGAATGCGTGAGTTGGCTGCCGTTAAGTTTTCAAACTGCGTATCTAAGTTCGAAACTGTCGAATTCAGTCGCGATTGGACCGCACCGAAGTCGGCGCGCATCTTACCGATTTTGTTCATCGCTTTATCGATTGTTTCAAGAGAATCGCGGGCGCTGCCCTTGTCCTCAATTGAAATTCCGCTGGTTCCTAAGGCTGAACTTGTGGCGTCGGCATTTGTTTTATATTTAATGATATTGTCTTTATCGCCGTAGGCGCCGACCTGAAACTCCATCTCTTGTCCTGAACCATCGAGGAGTTTGCGGTCACCAAATCGAGTCGTTTTCGCGATCCGATCTGACTCCTCAAGGAGCTGTTTTGCTTCTGTATGTAGGAAACCGCGCTCTTCATCGCCGATGTTATCGGATGCAGCTTGAACCCCGAGCTCTCTCAAGCGAACTAAGATATTTGAAATCTCGCCGAGACCGCCCTCTGAGACTTGCACCAAAGAGCCCGCATTAAAGGCGTTTTGGCGAGCGGCCGCGAGACCGCGCGTCTGGCCTTTAATGTTTTCTGAAATTGCCAAACCGGCCGCATCATCTGATGCGCTGACGATTCGGCTTCCTGATGATAGCGCTGCTTGTGCGTGCGCGTTTCGTAGCTGCTGCGTGCCCAACTGGCGCTGCGCATTGATTGACGTGACGTTCGTCGAAATCCGTAAACCCATAACAATCCCCTTTCACTCCGATGAAATCGAAGTGCCCACAGACTCGAGTTGCATTTGGGTGCCCACACCCAGCAACCGGCGCAATCCTTGCGAAGTTAAATGACGGCCCAAAATGGACCTTCAAATTCAATTTGTTGTGAAAGGGAAAAACTCAAAGGTTTTGAACGCCCACGGGTGACTGACCGCTGACGCTCAACTTTGAGTCACTGAGCATCTTCTGATTGAAGCTTGCTCAGTTTTCCCAACGTGCTCACAACATACTTCTCGGCCTTGGTCTGGGAACCTTTAGCCTTTAGTCTAGGTTTTGTTAGATTTTCCGAACGATGATGAATTGAAAACGAGTGTTAGTCCTTGATTCGACTAACAGAAGATCTGAAAAACAATCTAAGTAATTATTTTTGAAAAGGTCCAGGTCGAGTCGAGTTCATCGCAAGTGTTCGTCACTTCGGAGTAAATTCCCGTCTTATCTGGAGACACAAATGCAGTAAAGCCTGTTCGTCTCGTCCCGAAACGTTTTGAAATTCAACGCCGACCTGCACTTCGCCGTTACTAGCATCGGTGGTGACGCTCTTAATAATTCCAAAAACGTCGATCTGCCGCCCGCCTGGCGTCGTGAGCACACCTGAGAGTGAATCTCCTTCGGCTGGTTGAGCGAGACCCGCATTCGGCCAACGCAAACGGACACCGCCCGCACTCACGTCAACGAGCGCAAGCGGGGTCGGCGTGAGCGTGCGAGTCTTCAGCGCCTTTAAAAGCAAATTTGCTTTATAGCCTGCGGGAAGAGTCGTGCGAAAATTATTTCGGCGCTGCAACCTCGAGAGCTCGCCACCTTTTTGGAGCGTCCAGCGATCAACCCAAGCCGTCACGATTTTTGTTTTCCAATAATATTGTCCATCATCGAGCGAGAAGAGCACCTCGACGTCGTCGTCGGCTCGCCCCGCCATCGCGTCGCCTTCAACGAGGGCCAAAAGAAAACCTGTTTCGTTTGATCCTTGAGCTTGAAAGAAGATGGGCTTGGAGCTGGTTGTCCAGGCTGTCACGAGAACGGGTTGCAAAACTAAATCCGCAAAAGCGCGTTCGCGATCTTTCTCGAAGTTCACCGGCATAAAATCATTTGCGTCGGTAGGCACCATGAAAAACCTCAGCTTTCATCGAAGAGGAGAGCAAAGTCCTCGAGAGATTGAATTTGAGATGTCCGAACGAGAATTTCTTTTTCTGCTCTGGTGCGTAAAAGCGACTGAGCTTCGGCGCGAACGCGCGAGAGATCGCTGCGTTTCGAGCGCCAAGTGCCCTTTTCGCCAAGGCGATTGACAATTCGCGTGACGAGATCGGCGACGCCCTCGCCCGTGAGTGCCGAAATTTTTAAAATGGGAAGTCCATCAACATGGGCACGAGGATCGAGATGAAGAGCCGCCTCTAGCTCGCGAACAAAGATATCGGCACCCGGGCGATCGCCTTTATTGACCAAAAATAAATTGGCAATTTCCAGAAGGCCCGCTTTCATCCCTTGAATCGTATCACCCGATTCCGGAACGAGCGTGACCGCGACCTCATCGGCCACGTTCATGATTTCAAGTTCCGTTTGGCCAACCCCAACTGTTTCCAAGAGAACAATATCGAATTTTGCTAAATCGAATGCACGAACCATTAAGTAGGCCGAAGAACTAAGTCCGCCCAGACTTCCCCGCGAACCGAGTGAGCGAATGAAAACACCTTCGTCGCCAAAATATTCAGTGTAACGAATGCGGTCGCCCAGGATCGCGCCCTTTGTAAATGGACTCGAGGGATCGACGGCGAGAACGCCGACGCGAAGTCCGCGGGCGCGTAAAAGGCCGATCAAGCGACCAATCAAAGTTGATTTACCTGCGCCCGGAGGTCCAGTGATGCCGAAGCGAAACGCTTGGTGAGACGGATGTAAAAGATCGGGATGGCGCTTTAAACAGGCCGGCCCTTGGCGCTCGAGGGCACTCAAGAGTTTTGCAAAGGCCCGTAAGTCCCCGGCTTTTGTTGATTTTAGAAGGTCGCCTGTTTGGTCACTCATGCCGTCTAGAAAACTATATGAGCTAAGTCGCCAATATGGCAGAGGTTTTTCGTACTGCCCAAATCGGTGTCAGACAGTTCGACAGCGGCACCTCAGCACGTCTCAATTTGAGACGTGCATTCTTGCGAAAATTCGAGGGTTTACGAAAGAAGCTCGCGGCGCGCTTCGTGCGTTAGAGATGGCTAGGAGGTTCCGCATGGAACGCAAAGTTTGGATCTTCGCCGCTGTCGGATTCGCGAGTGCTCTCGCGATTTACGGGACATCTGCGGCCCATGCACCTGCCTCCGACAACGGGCGCCTGAATCGTCTGGCGCGCCTCGAAGCTTTAATGGACGAGGGCAAAGTTCAATACCGTCCGTCATTCTTTCGTAAAAAAATTCAAGCCCACGTTGTTCGCGAGCAAATCGCTGGCCTCGAGCCAGTGAAGAGCGTCACAGAGATCGCGCCGCCTGCTGTTTCAAAGGAAGACGTAGCGAAAGTCGATG
>JAYTHQ010000249.1:0-3770 GCA_043732445.1 Bdellovibrionales bacterium
GATTTCAAATCGGTGATGTAAACGAAAGGCCCCCGCAGCTCAACGTCCAAATGCGCGCGGCTGACTGACGCTTCCGTGATAGGAAAGCCGGCCTCTTCGGCGCGGCCGATATTAAAAGAGGTTTTCTCGATCAGATGAGATCGTTCTTCCTCTTTGTTTTTAATTCGAATCAGACAGGTCCAAATCGTTGCCATGAGCTATCAACCAACCCTGACGCGACTTTTATGCGGACTTTGCTGTCCGACGGTCGTGTTTGCCGTGATTTTTTTCAAGCTGCTGAACTAGTGATGCTGACGCCAACGCTTCAACCGGATCCGCGTTTTCGTCAAACGCTTTTAATCCTGCCGGAACTTCGTTCGAATGAGAATAGTTCCAAAGAAGATCAAGTGAGTTTTCAAAACGATCGACGATGTCGGCAAAGAGACGCTCTGGCGAGAAGATCGTATTGATGATCGTCATCGCGACGCTCAATATAATTCCGGTGACCGATGCGCCCATAGAGAGGGCGACGTCGATCAAGAAACGATCCATGATCACTTTTGTTTTCTCAGGGTCGTTCATGTCCATGCCGCCGAGTTCTGGCAAGCCGTTCATGACACCTAGGAACGTTCCAAAAATACCACCGATGACGAACAATCCCGGCAAGACGTTTAGGAGGTCATTCGTTGAGACAGCCGGAATCAAACCAAAGACGCGGTTGAAAGCTGGGTTTTTAGCCAAACTGCTTTTGGTGATATTCACGAGCTTGGGCGGCTGCGTGCCGTACTTCAGATAACGAACTTGTTTTAAAATATCGTGGACCAGCCAAGCGCAGCCCATCTTGATCAGAAACAAGCGGTCGCTCAAGAGCATCATCGTACCCGGTTTGTTCTTGCGAGCTTGCTCGCGCTGTTCAAACACTTCGTAATAAGTCCGCTCTAGGAGTCGTTTACTCACCACGAAAAACGACGTGCTCTCGCGCTTGTGATCCATCTCGTCGTGCATGAAATCCGTGACGCGATCTTCAAATTCGCGCGCAAACCATTCGTGACGTTTCACCGTATGGAAGACCAAAAGACGCATTGTTGCACCGATCACAAACGTGCCGAGCATAAACGGCATGTGAATCGAGCGTCCGATAACGACGACACCATCTAAAACGTGATGAACCATAGATTCGACGGCCATATTCTTCTCCTCAATCTTTCAATGTAAACTTGATGATGACCCGCTGGAGTTTCGCGCAATCATTTTTGCGGCAAAATTCTTCACCGGACCCTGGGACTGCTGCTGGCGTACGATCGTCATCGCTCGACAAGAAGCTTCGGCCGGTGACTTTCACTAGAGGCAAGAGCTGTTGTTGGTGCTTAAACGACATTTTATTTTTATCGAAGACGTAATTGAAGATCGAGCGCGCCCGATTGTACGACAAATCAAGGTTGAAATTCACAGCTTGACGATCGTTCTGATCGAGACTCTTTGGATTGATGAACTTGCCTTTGTAAGTTGGCGAAGCGAAACCCACGATTTCGACCGACTGAATTTTCGCGGCAATTTTTGGATCTTCAAACAAGCTTGCCGAATAAGCCGGAACCGCTTTTTCGAGGATCGAACGCATTTTCGGCTTCAACTCGGCACGGCCAGTATCGAAATACTGATCGCCAAACGCGAGCATTACGTCGCCACTTTTGCTGTCGACCTCGGCTTTGATGCCTTTTGAAGCGAAGCTCTTTGCAATTGACGCCGCCAAGTTTTTCTTGGCGTTCAAGTTCTCGCGAGCTTTCGCGAGTTCGCCTTTGGTTCCAGCCAATTCTTTTCCGAGATTGCCGACTTGACCAGCCAACACATTGGCCTTGCCTTCGGCAGCGGCAGCTTTACCGTTTGCGGCGGCCGCCATTGCGGCATTGCGACCGGCTTCGCCTTGGGCCGCTCTAAACTTTTGATCGAGATCACCAATCTGACCAGCTAAAGCACGCGCTTTACCTTCAGCTGCGGCTGCGAACGCACGTTCGCGGCCCGTCTTTTCGTCACCCGAGAGACGCTCTTTTGCAAGTGCGCCTTCAAAGTCAGCTTTCTCTTTGGCCTGTTGGGCAGCGAACTGCCCCTGCAGGGCAGCGACCTCAACCTGGTGTTTGCCAGCTGCCGCATTCAACTCGCCGACAAGTTTTTCTTTCTGTTTTCCGAGAGCCGTGATCGAACCCTTTGCATTTTGCAACTGGCCTTGAGTCTGAACGAGAGCTTGTGACGTTTGTGCCAATTCTGCCGACGCGCGGTCGAATTCAGCTTTCGCCCGTTCGTTCTTCTCACGAATCTGCGCGATCTTGCCGTCCATCTCGGTCTGGATCTGCGCACGCTCTTGCTCAAACTTCTTTTTGGAGATGTGTTGCGCTTTGTAGGCGCCGCGCAGCTGCTTTATTCGCTTATCCAAAGTGGTTTCGAGAGTCTTGGCGCGCGCTTCGCCCGCAACAATCTCTTCTGACTTTGTTTTGACATCTTTTTCAAGCGTCGAAATCTCGCCGGTCTTTTCGTCGATGACTTGATCTTTGGTATCGATCATCGTGTCGCGACTCTTGATGCGCGCTTTCGCGATGGCATTTGAATTGATGATATTACGAATCATCTGTTGATATTGATTCAGCGCTTTTTCTTTTTTCTCGTTCTGAGACGCTTCAACACGAAGTTTCGTTTTCTCGTCTTTCGCTTGGTCTTGGAGAAGCGAGAGCTTGTCCATTAACTCTTTATAATTATCTTGTTCTTCGTTTGAAGCTTGGCGCTGCATGTAGTCTTGCTTCAAGGTTTCGTACGCTTTAATTTGCTGTTTCAGATCTTCGTTCTCTTTTTGAACATGTTTAAACTCGATATTTTGTTTAATACCGTCGGTGCCTTGTTTGAGACTCGCAGAGACGAAGAGCAGTAAGAAGATAATAGAGAGCCCGAGGAACAAGTCCGAATAGGACGTCCACATCGAGTCGCCGCCCTCATGCTTCTTTTTATTATACTCAAAACCCATGATCTCTTCCTATCTCGCGTTCTCAGACGCTCGCTGTTGGGCTCGCGCAGAGGCTTTTTCAAACTTGGCCAATACTTCGTTCGAATCTACAGAACCAGAAAACTGAGATTTAGGAATCGGCAGCGCTTGACTCGCAAGTTCTGTCGACTTTGTTTCGATGGTGGCTGGCTGTGCGGCCTGCAGCTTTGGCGCTTCTCGACGGACAAAGATCACAACGATCGTCAGGGCACAGAAGATACCGCCGACAACCAACCGAAAACGAAGTGTATTCGAGGCGTTTACTTTTGCCTTGGCAGCGGCGCGCTCTTCTTTTTTCTCGATGACAGGCTTTGCTTGCGCCTGCACTGGCGGCTGTGACTTCACGGGTTCTTGCTTTTTTGGCTGAGTCGCTTCTTTCACGTGAACTACCGTGTTTGCATCGAATGCGTGTACAACGGTCGATTCGCCAAATGCTGATTTGTTATCTGCGCTCATTGCACTGACTCCGAGTCGATTAACCACTGAAGAAACCGTTTTGAATTTTTTGAATCAAAGCCGCGTAAGTGCATGGACCTGACGCTCGATTTAAGGCCGGTATCTGACGAGACAACGGTCATGGTCGTGTCGCTTAGACCTATCGAATTTTTCAACGCCGAGGTGCAGAAGCGAACGTGCATGTGACGGCCTTGTTTATTTAAAACGTCACTGCGCTCGCACTCGGGCGAGGTGAGTAGGTTAATCGAGGCAATCGCGCGGTCGCCCAACGCTTGCGACGAAAAAACCGTTGTTTTTGTCGTGTCTG
>JAYTHQ010000250.1:0-1027 GCA_043732445.1 Bdellovibrionales bacterium
TTCGGTCTCGATGTCGTGCTGTTCTTGTGTATTTCGCCGCTCGACGCGGCCGTGCTGGGCAGCGTTCGGCCGTCGTTGCGGGCAACCGCGATGGCGCTCGATATTTTCATGATTCATGCTTTAGGCGACGGCATTTCGCGCGTTCTCATGGGAGCGGTGAGCGACACGAGCGGATTAAAATCTGCAGTGGCGTTGCTGCCGTGGATGCTCGCGCTCGCGGGCCTTCTCTGGTTTATCGGCATGATCATCTATTGGCAGCCCATGCGCTGGCCGGTGACGGCGCTTGAACTGCCGCGTTTTCAAGCTCATCGTGGTTATCGTCGGACGAGTGATATTCAAGAAAATACTCTGGCCGCTTTTCGACTTGCGAAACTCGCCGGCGCTGAAATGGTTGAGTGCGATGTTCAGCTCAGCAGCGATAATCAGGTGATGATCTTTCACGACGCCGACTTGAAACGGTTGGGTGGTGGTTCAACAGATTTGGTGACCGCACTGACTGCGGCAGATTTAAAGTCGCGAGTGAACGCGCCGACGCTGCTCGAACTTTTGACCGACCTGCAAAGTCCGTCGAAAGTGAATATCGAATTAAAGACGAGCGAAGCGCGCGGTCAATCGGGCCTCGAGCGCGAGGTTGTTAAAGTCGTACGAGAAGCAAGGGCTGAGTCGCGCGTGATTTTCTCAAGCTTTAACCCACTCTCGCTCGGACGAATGGCGAAGCTTGCCCCGGAAATTCCGCGCGGACTTTTAGTCACCGAAGAGGCTGATCCAAAAAATAAATTCTACCTTCGCCGAATGTGGCTCGGGCTTTTTGCAAAGCCGCATCTCTTGCATCTCGATCAAGACATGATCAGTTCCGAGCGGCTCGAAAAATGGGGTGATCGTCATTTGAAAGTCGCAGCATGGACAGTGAACGACGAGACGCGAGCGAACGAACTCACAAAGCAAGGCGTTGTGAGTTTAATCACCGATCATTTATACACGGGCCCTCAGGCGCCGTAGCGGGTGTGATCGAGATCTGTCCAGATCT
>JAYTHQ010000251.1:0-3755 GCA_043732445.1 Bdellovibrionales bacterium
AATCTGAAAGAAACCACAGACGGCGAAGAAAGCCCGGCGCTGAAACCGATAGTTGCTTCGACGCCTGCGCCCCAAGCCGACGGCGCGCCAGCGCCACCATTAATCGATGAGGGTAATGACGAAGGCGAGAGAGAAAAAGGAGCACCGGCTTTAAAGGCCGAAGAGGTCGCAAAACCTAGCTTACCCGCGATGACCGTCAAATTGCGCGCGACTCGACCCACGGCCACCAAGGCCAACACGGCCACCAAGGCGACATCCATAAAAAAATCATCTGCCAAATCGTCAGCTTCCAAAGCCACCGCACCGAAAGCGATCGCGCCCGCGGTTTCGAAGGCGGCCCCCGAAACAGGTGATGTTGTGAACGTGAGCGCCGAGCAATCTCTGAAGTGGCTAACCAACGGCAATACACGTTTTGTAACCAAAAAGTTTCGCGCCGACGGGCGATCGGCTGCCGATCGCGCCCGCGTCGCGAAAGCGCAAAAGCCCCACGCGATTATTTTATCGTGCTCGGACTCGCGAGTGCCGCCAGAACTGATTTTCGACCAAGGTCTAGGCGAGATCACCACGATTCGCGTCGCCGGCGAAGTTCTCGACTCGTCGGTCATCGCCAGCATCGAAACAGCGATCCAAAATGAACATCCTCACTTGTTAGTGGTGCTGGGCCACACGCGGTGCGAGTCAATTGAAGCCGCCTTGAACTGGAAAGAGAAAGCCACCAACGGGAGCGACGCGCTCGACCGAATGGTCTCAGAAATTAAACCGCACTTGCGCTCGCTTGCGCCGGGTGCGCCGAGCGCTGGTTTACAAGTGGAGTCCGTGCTTCAGGCCGATGGCGTAGCGCGTGATCTCGCGGATCAATCTGAAATCATCAAAAAAGCTCTCGAGAGCCACGAGCTCACCATTAAAACCGGTCTGTACGGGATTGATACGGGCGAAGTAAAGTTTTACTAAACCCTAACTACGTACGAACGATCGTGCTATTCTGAGGGACCTCCCCAGGAGTTCGCATGTCGGTCGCGCACGAAACCAAATCTTTAATTCTCGACACCGCGGTGAAAATCGCGAGCCGCGACGGCATCGAAGGTCTCACCATCGGTGAACTCGCAAAAGCCGTCGGCATGTCTAAGAGCGGCCTCTTCGCGCACTTCGGCGGGCGAGATCAGCTTCAGCTCGATGTTTTAAAAATGGCGAACGACCAATTTGTAGATGCAGTTTTGCGCCCAGCATTTAAGTCCACACGCGGCGAACCTCGAGTCAAAGCGATGTTCAAATGTTGGCTTGATCACTTGAACGACGAGAGCGACGGCGCTGCTTCCGGCGGTCGTATTTTAATCGCCTCTTCGATCGAGCTCGACGATCGACCTGGCGTACTCCGAGATTTCGCCCAGAAGGCGCAGAAGGATCTGATCGCCAATGTCGAGAAAGCCGCGCGCATTGCGGTTGAAGAGGGTCACTTTCGCGGCGATCTCGACGTCGAACAGTTCGCGTGGTCAATGTATTCGTTCGTTCTTGGCTACTTTCACTTCAAAAGACTGCTCGAGGACCCGAAGGCCGAGCTTCACTTGAAGCGTTCCTTCAATGGTCTTTTAGCGATTTCCCGAACATCAGCGGTGAAAGAAAAAAAGACACCTCGCTCTTCGGCGAGTTCGCGAAAACAGAAGAAGAAGAAACAAAAAAAGTAATAGAGACTATAGACGTTCAAGAATTTTAAGGAGGCTTTGTGGATCAGTTACTATTTCATGGCTTGTTTCTCCAAGACGGAGTGATGGCCGCAGCCGTGATCGGATCGATCATTGCGATTTTGGCGCTCGGGTTTTTGGGTACGCCGCTCATCGTCTGGACGATCGCGCTCGTTGCCATTCTTTGGGGCTTTGCGGCACCGATCTGGTTGGTCGCGACAGTCGTTGCCGTCATGGCGATCTTTTTTATCACGCCGATTCGTCGCGCGCTGATTTCGCCAATCGTTTTAAAAATCTTGGCGCCGATCATGCCCGTGATTTCAGATACAGAGCGAAGCGCTATCGAAGCCGGATCAGTTTGGGTCGAGAAAGATCTCTTCTCTGGCAAACCCGATTTCGCAAAACTGATGCAAGAGCCTTATCCGAATCTGACCGCCGAAGAAAAGGCGTTCTTGGACGGACCAGTTGAGCGCCTATGCGCGTCGATCGACGACTGGAAAATGTGGGAGACGCGCGAAACTCCGGCGGCGGCCTGGGAGATCGTTAAAAAAGAAAAATTCCTCGGAATGATTATTCCCAAAGAATACGGTGGCCTAGGTTTTTCTGCGCTCGCGCACAGCGAAGTCATCCAGAAACTCTCTAGTCGCTCGGTCGCGATGTCGATCATGGTGATGGTTCCGAACTCGCTCGGGCCCGCTGAGCTTTTGGTGCATTACGGAACCGAAGAACAGAAGAAGCGCTACCTCCCGAAACTCGCCAGCGGTGAGGAAGTTCCTTGCTTTGGTTTAACTGAACCAACCGCAGGCTCCGATGCGACATCGATCACCTCCGACGGCGTCTTGTTCAAAGGTGATGACGGTAAACTCTACTTGCGTCTCAACTGGAACAAACGCTGGATCACGCTTGCGGCGATTTCAACGACGATTGGTCTCGCATTCCGGTTACGCGATCCGAATAACTTGTTAGGTAAAGGTGAAGACCTGGGTATCACGGCCGCGCTCATTCCGGCGAAAGCGCCCGGCGTTATTATCGGTCGTCGTCACGATCCGCTCGGCGTTCCTTTCCACAACTGCCCGACTCAAGGCAAAGACGTCATCGTTTCAATCGATCAAATCGTCGGCGGTGTCGACGGCTGCGGTCGTGGTTGGCAAATGGTGAATGAATGCTTGGCGGCCGGTCGCGGCATCTCGCTACCTGCTCAGTCAGTCGGCGGTGCAAAGCTCGTCATGCGGGTGGTCAGCGCGCACGCTTCGATTCGAAAACAATTCGGCGTTCCGATCGGTCAGTTTGAAGGTATTGAAGAACCTCTCGCACGTATCGGTGGCTACACCTACCTCATGGAAGCGATGCGGAAGTACACGGTCGGCGCCATCGACAAGGGTTTGAAGCCGTCGGTCGTAACCGCAATGGCGAAGTACAACCAGACCGAACTTGCTCGTAAGCTGATCAACGACGGCATGGATGTCATGGGCGGCGCGGGCATTTCTCGTGGCCCAAAAAACTTGTTAGCACATTTGTATATCGGCACACCGATCGGCATTACGGTTGAAGGTGCGAATATCCTGACGAGAACTTTGATCGTCTTTGGTCAAGGCGCCCTTCGCGCGCACCCGTATGCGTTTGATGAAGTCATCGCCATTGGTAAAAAAGATGTCGCTGGTTTTGACAAAGCTTTTTTCGGTCACGTCGGACACATTGTTCGCAACTTGTTTCGCTCGATCGTCTTAAGCTTTACACGCGGTTGGTTCGCGGGCTCTCCTGTCAGCGGCAGTACGGCACGCTATTACCGCAAGCTCAGTTGGGCATCGGCCTCATTTGCAATCACCGCTGATATCGCAATGGGTGCGCTCGGCGGAAGCCTGAAGTTCAAAGAAAAGATCACCGGCCGCTTCGCCGATGTGTTGTCTTGGATGTACATCGGAACAGCGGTCCTTCGTCGTTTCGAGGCCGAGGGTCGTCGCAAAGAAGACCTTCCGTTCGTGCACTTCGCGATGAACCATGCGCTTTACGAAATCCAGAAAGGTTTCGACGGTCTGTTTGCGAACCTTCCGGTTCCGGGCCTGACTTGGTTCTTCC
>JAYTHQ010000252.1:0-3745 GCA_043732445.1 Bdellovibrionales bacterium
CGCTTGAAACGAACTCTCGACGGAAGCTTTCATTCTATTCGCTCCGAAGACTTTAGCCGGGTTCTCCACGAAAAGCTGGCGGGCAATCTGATGCTCGGAACAGCGGCCACCAAACTCACCGATTCCACAGTTATTTTGGAAAACGGCTCCGTCGTCGACGCGCCTTGCGTTTTCGATGCGCGCGGCCTCGAGACCTTACCGCCTGCGGGCTTGAATGGTTTTCAAAAATTTGTTGGCTACGATATCACGCTCGAGGCCCCCCACGGTCTGACAGGACCGGTGTTGTTCGATGCGACTTGCCCCCAACTCGACGGGTTTCGGTTTTTCTATCTTTTACCCTGGGACCAAACACAGCTTCTCGTCGAAGAAGTTTTCTATAGCGATACGCCCGACCTGAATGAAGAACGAATTTCACGTTCAATCAAAAGTTACGTCGAACGAAAAGGCTGGAAAATCAAATCGATCGACCGCGAAGAGCGCGGCGCACTTCCTGTTCCGCTAACGGCCGACGTCATCAAAACAAGTGTGGCCGGCGAACCGGTTCCGCTCGGAGCTCGCGCTGGATTTTTTCATTCAACAACTGGTTTCTCTCTACCCGATGCTGCTCGGTTTGCCGAGTATCTCGCTAAAGCCGCGTCGCTCACGACGGCTTCGGCGCGTGATGGTTTAGCAAAATTTCGGCGCCCGTGGCTGTCGCGTCAGCGGTTTTATCGCCTGATCAACCGTCTCATCTTTCAGGCCTCGGAACCTTCGCTGAGATACATGATCTTACAGAAATTTTACCGGCACCCAGAAGATGTGATTCAGCGATTCACGGCGGGTCGCACGACCTGGACGGACCGTGTGCGAATCTTGACCGGAAAATCTCCGGTCCCGATGGGTCTTGCTTTCAAGAATTTTTCAGAGCGCTCGACGATCGAGCGCCAGGCTCAACTGAACACGCGCCCCTGAAGTAACAAACTCAGAGCTCACGAACAGCCCATCGAATTTCCGCAATTGAGGCAGCGGTAGCAAGTTCCGCTTCTAACGGTGACATGGCCGCAGGTACTGCACAAAGGCGCATCACCCATCATCTTTGAGAGTTGTGCGTTTAAGGGATCAGAGGCGGCGTTTGCCGCCTCCATTTCGCGGATCAGCGTTTCGCGGTCGGCCGCCACCGGCACGACCGTCGACCCAAGCGGCCGATGAAGCTGGTCATTAGTCGGCTTCACCTGAACGAAATCCGTTCGACCGAGATATTCCATTCCAAGAACTCTGAAAACGTAATCGATGATGCTCGTCGCTTGTTTAATATTCGGGTGATTGACCAAGCCGGCGGGTTCGAACCTCGTGAAAGCAAATTTCTCGACGTAATCTTCAAGCGGAACGCCGTACTGAAGTCCAGTCGAAACCGCGATCGCAAAACAGTTCATCAGAGAGCGTAGCGTCGCGCCCTCTTTTGCAACATCGATAAAAATTTCACCAATACGACCGTCTTCGTACTCGCCCGTTCGCAGAAAGACTTTGACGTCACCGACGCGCGATTCAACGGTGAGTCCGTTTCTTCGCTGAGGCATTTTATTTTTTCGCGCGGGCGCAAGAGCAACGGCGCCACCGCCCGAAAGAACCTGCGCCATCTTAGAGCCGTCGCGGTAAATGGCGACGGCTTTGACACCAAGTTTCCAGGCAGCGTGGTACACGTCGGCGATTTCACCGACCGTCGCTTCGTTCGGCATGTTGACAGTCTTTGAGATGGCCCCGCTTAGGAACGGCTGCGCGGCTGCCATCATTTGCACATGCGACATCGGCGATAAAAATCGTTGCCCGTCGAGGCCGCATTTATTCGCGCAATCAAATACAGCCAAATGTTCACGCTTTAAATGAGGCGCTCCTTCGACCGTCATTCGCCCGCACGCGATTTTCGAGGCCTGCGCGATTTGCTCAATTGAAAAGCCCATCGCCTCAAGAAGCGAGCGACCCTCAAGAGTTTCCTTCGTAAAGCCAGCACGCGCTAGGCCCTCGTCACCGACCACCCAAGGCGCAACGGCAGAACTTAAATCAAAAGCACTCGGAAGCGCCGATGAAATTTTCGTGAAATCGACCGCATTGAAACCGCGCTTCAAGAGAGATTCGGTATTAATGAACGGTAGGTTCTCAAGCGACATGGTGCCGACAGCGTACTCAACGATCTCGCTGACTTGTTTTTCGTTGTAGCGTAAAGCCTTCAAAGCTTTCGTTACCGATTGGTTCACGATTTTAAAGTAGCCTCCGCCCGCAAGTTTTTTAAATTTCACGAGCGCAAAATCAGGTTCGATACCTGTGGTGTCGCAGTCCATCAGAAGACCAATCGTGCCGGTCGGTGCCAAGACCGTCGCTTGCGCATTTCGAAATCCGCTGCGAGAGCCGAGATCGATGGCTTCGCGCCAGACACTCGTTGCCGCTATCAATAGTTCGATCGGCACCAAATTTTTATCAATGTCATCAAGAGCGGCTTGATGCTGCTTCATCACGCACATCATGCTCGAGGCATTTAATTCGTAACCTGCAAATGCACCCTTTGCGCCGGCCATTTCGGCCGACGTCCGAAAAGCTTCGCCGTGCATGAGGGCTGTCAACGCCCCCGCCCACGCGCGTGCCTCGTCGCTATCGTAAGGAATGCCTTTGATCATCAGAAGTGTACCGAGATTCGCGTAACCTAAACCCAGAGGTCGAAAGTCGTGCGAATTCTGCGCAATCGTTTTCGTTGGGTACGACGAGAAATCGACCAAGATTTCCTGTGCCGTGAACAAGACTCGAGCCGCAAAGCGATAAGCTTCGGTATCGAAAGTGCCGTCGTCACGCAAAAACTTGACCAGATTGAGCGACGATAAATTGCAGGCCGAATCGTCGAGGAACATGTACTCCGAGCACGGATTTGAACCATTGATGCGGCCGGTGTCGGGGCAGGTGTGCCACTTTTGAATGGTCGAATCGAATTGCACGCCCGGGTCTGCACATTCCCAAGCCGCAGTTGCGATTTGCGCCCAGAGATCGCGAGCTTTGTAAGTAGCAACAACGTGGCCGTCGGTGCGGGCCGTCGTGTTCCAGTCGGCGCCTTGATCAACGGCCTCCATAAATGCGTCAGGAATCCGAACTGAGTTATTCGAGTTCTGACCGCTCACGGTTTTGTAGGCTTCGCCGTTAAAGTCGCTCGAGTAGCCTGCGTTGATGAGCGCCGCGACTTTTTTCTCTTCGCGTGCTTTCCAGTTAATAAACTCCGAAATCTCTGGGTGATCCATATCGAGCGAAACCATTTTCGCCGCTCGGCGAGTCGTGCCGCCAGATTTCGTGGCGCCCGCACCGCGGTCGAGAACCTCAAGGAAACTCATGAGGCCCGACGACGTGCCTCCGCCCGAGAGTTTTTCCATGGAACCACGGATCTTCGAAAAGTTAGTTCCAGTTCCTGAACCAAATTTGAAAATACGCGCCTCGTTTTTCACGAGATCAAAAATACTCATGAGATCATCGTCGACTTTTTGAATAAAGCACGCCGAGCACTGCGGGTGCTCATACGAGGTCGTTGTCTCGCGCGGCGACGAGGTCGCGAAATCCCAAGCGAAACTTCCGCCCTGCCCTTGAATGCCGTACTCATGAAAGAGTCCGCAGTTAAACCAAACCGGCGAATTAAACGCACCCTTTTGATTCAACAAGATATGTACGAGTTCTTTTTCGAATTGCTCCGCGTCTTTTTCAGTGGCGAAGTAGCCGCCGAAATCAGCGCCTGCTT
>JAYTHQ010000253.1:0-3739 GCA_043732445.1 Bdellovibrionales bacterium
GCGCGTCACCGATTCAGCTCCTGGACGAGATGTTTTAAAAGGGGACCGAACAACAGCAACAAGAACGCCGGAAACTGAAACAGCAAAAGCGGCGCCAGCATTTTCAGCGGGAGCATTTCGAGATGACCTTTGATTTCGAGATCACACGCGTCGGTGATTTCCTCTTTGAGCGACTCGAGATGAGCCGAAATCGACTGGCCCGCAAGACCCGCCGCTAAAATTTCGAGGAGCGCACGCCTTTGCGGGCTGCCAGCCGTTTTGATTTGCGCGCGCCAGTCGTGCCCCTGTTCCCACGCAAAAAGAAAGCGCCTCAGACACTGATCGAAGACGTCGGTGCCGTGGTTGACCTGCAAGTAGCGCGTGAGAGTTGAGCGCACGCCCTCGCCGTTCTGAAGACCACTTTGTATGTGGATGAGACATTTGAGCGGTGGACTTAAACCTTCCATTTCAATCTCCTCCCGCCGAACCAGATCCACGCGACACCAATTAAGAACAGCAGAATCGAGATCAAAAGCACTCGCGCGTTCGGTGCCCAGCCGAATTTGGCGACCATAAAGAGCAGTACAGCAAGATAGAGACCGCACATAACGAACGATTGAGCGCGCAATCTTGCGAGAACTTGTCCGGACCTACGTCGAAAATCGTCTTCGACCCGGATTTTTTCGCGGAACACCATTAATCGCTTCAAACTCGAGTGCGGCTGCTGATCGATGACACGAAATTCATCGATTAACTCCCTCACGAATGGATCAGTTTGTGTCGTCTTTGCTTGTGACGAAAAAGCAACAACGCTCGCAATCTCCGAAAGCTTCGCGCGCATGTGCGAGTCACACTCAGAGGTCGATTCGATGAGCGAACTGCGGAACGATCGGCCCGATTTCATCTTCAGAATGAGGATCGACAACACGCCGAGAACATCTTTTTGAAAATTTCGTGCGCGGGCTGAAACGCAAGCTGAGAGCGCGACTCCGGCGATTGCGAGCGGGAAAAACAGAGCGAACCAGAGCCCGAAACGCGAAGCTGGCACGAAAATGATGAGCGCAATTACGCACGCAAAATAGGTGGTGCCAATTTTTGTCATGAGTGCGCGATCGAACAGATTTTGTTCAGTGAAATGAGTGAATGTCCGGTGCGCGAACAGCAATCCGGAAACCGAAACGACGAATGCGAAGAGCATGATTGAGTGACCTCTCAAGAAACGTTGCGAGTCTCTCTGCAAGTTCAGAGCGCATCTGTTTTTGGAGCGAAAAACCGGATGAAAGTGCGCGCCGCAAAAAAAAAGAGCTTAAGATTATTTTTTCTATTGACGAGAAGAGTCACACAGGTTGGAATTTAGGCAGGAAGTCTTCTTGTTTAACATTACGGTAATCATCCTAGGAGGATCGACAGATGGCAAAAAAGAAAGCAGCTAAGAAAGCTACTAAGAAATCTGCAGCAAAAAAATCGACGGCTAAAAAAGCCACTCGTAAAAAAGCTGCAAAAAAGCGCTAAGCTTTTTTAAAGTTTTACGACTTTTTAAAACCCCTCGAGTAATCCTCGAGGGGTTTTTTCATTTCGGAAGGTTTAGAAGAGCTTGGCTCTGATTCCCTCTTGCTGCAGGAACTTTCGAATTGCGGGTTCGTCGAGCTTGTCGAGGCGCCATACGAGCCGGTGGAGCAGATCCATGGTCTTCTCTGCCTCTGGTCCGCGAAGCTTCGCTGTCGCGATCGTGAGATCACTAGTGATGACGGCGACGTTATCGATGATGCGGTTGAATTTTTCATTCTTGGTGGTCTTGTCGAGGAGGACCAGAGTCTTGTTCACGTTAGTGACAAGCGAGTTCATCTTATCGAGCGTGTCTGTGATGGAGCCCTCGTTCTTTGAAACGAGATCGAGGATCTTGCCGGCCAGACCGTAGCTTTGTGAGATTAATTGATCGATGCGTGGTGGATCTTCGCCGCGAACGAGATCGCCCGGAGTGAGTTCCGGAGCCGCATTGCTCCCCGGGCTCACTTCGAGATACTTTTCACCGATGACGCCAGCCAGGTTAATAAAGAAACGCGAGTCTTTACGAACTGCGGGCCACGCCTTTTTACTGATGGTCGCGGTGACCTTGAGTTTCACTTCTTCGCCATTGGGCATCTTGAGGCCAGGGTCGAACTCGATGGCCGTGACTTTGCCAACTTCGATTCCCATCACCCGAACTTTTGAGCCCACTTCAATGCCGCCAGCGAAGTTGTAGCCAAGTTGAACAGTATTCACTGAACTGAAAGGATTTAGGACACCGAGGTAATAGGCGAAGGCCACGACCATCGCAACCGCGATGACGAACAAGAGCCCGACTTTGGTTTCAACTTTCATCTCTCATCTCCGTCAGTAAAAATGCGTAAATACATAAGTCAGGCAAAAATCGATCACGATCACCGCAACCGATGTTGCGACCACGCTATTGGTTGTGGCTAAGCCGACTCCTTCAGCACCCGATTTACACCGGAAACCAAAGAAACAGCTGAAAAGCGGAATCACCGCTCCGAAGGCCGCCCCTTTGATGCCGGCGAACACCAAGTCTTGGAAATGAACGAACCCGCGCATTGCCGTAACGAATCCGCCAGGGCTATATCCGAGCTTCCAGGTGCTGACTAACATCGCTCCATAAAGACAAACCAGATTCGCGACAATCGCAAGGACAAGTCCAGCAACTAAACAGGCAATGAACCGCGGAACCACGATAAATCGAATCGGATTGATTCCCAGCATCTTTAAAGCGTCGACTTGTTCGGTAATTTGCATGCTTCCGACCTCGGCGGCGAGGCCAGCGCCAACTCTTGAGGTAATCAAAAGCGCCATGACGACGGAGCCGAGCTCGCGCAAGATTAAAAGTGCGGCAAAACCGGGCACGAGTGAATCATTTTGAACCACGATTTTCATGTGAAAGGAAGATTCGACGATGGTCACCGCCGCGGCCGACGTTACGCAAAAAGTGACGATGAGAACGCTTTGGTTAGCGACGAAATAGAACTGCCGAATCGTATCGCGAAGTCGAAATGGCGGCGTGACACAGGCGAACAAGGTTTGCGCGAGAAGAGTGAGAAAAGCGTTGATCGCTTCAAACGCCTCCATCACTTCGCGGCCGATGAAGCCAAACGGGTTCATTTGATCACCAAATTCAATACCACTTCACTGATCACGCTCGTGATCCAATCGGCGATGACGATCCCGACCATTGTCGTTACCGCCGTACTCACGACCGAACGGCCCACACCTTTTGAACCACCGGTGGTCGTGTAGCCTTTGTAGGTGCAAATCGTCGCGAGCAGAATCGCGAAGACGAGACATTTAAAAAGACCGTTGGCGATCGAGAAGCCATTCACGATAGTTGGAATATTTCGGAGGTACTCGTCGGCGTTGATGCCCGCAAATACCATACCGAGGAGAAGGCCTCCGCCAATCGACATCATGAGACCGACCAGCAGTAAAAAGAATGACGAGATGATGATCGCCACGATTCGCGGAAGAATGATCTCTTGAAATGGACTTGCGCCAAGGCAGCGAATCGCATCGATTTGCTCGGTGACTCGCATGGTCCCTAATTCGGCCGACGTAAACGCGCCGACTTTTCCGCTCAGCATGAAGGCAATCAAAAGTGGGCCCACTTCGCGAATCGTCGCGCTCGTTGAAAGACCACCTAAAAAGCCCAGCGCTCCAAAGTTTCTGACGAGTAGCGAGAATTGGAGCGTCATGAGCGCACCGACAAAAAAGC
>JAYTHQ010000254.1:0-3736 GCA_043732445.1 Bdellovibrionales bacterium
GTCAGTGTCTGATAGGAAAGGGACGAAGGATTCGGCCCTTGAATCTCTCATGATCAGAAGGCGGGATTTGATGAAGATGTCTATCCGGTTTTTAACGACGGTTTTCTTCTTTTTCATAGCCCCCGAAGTTCATGCGATGAGCGTCGACACTCAAAAGGATTTTGAGATCGCGCGAACGTCCGCGGCGCAGGAATTAAAAGACTTGCGCGCGGATTTCAACATCGCTACTCGCGAGCGCGCCGCCAACGAAGAATCAGCGCGAATTCTTGCCGTCGAGGTCGAGACGCTGCCGGGCGCTGAAGTATCGGCGCCGTGGGTCCTTCAAGCCGTTGAGCCGACACTCGATATTGTTGATGGTAAAAGCGTCGGCTCATCTTTTTAGATTTCAGAATCTGCGTCGTGTACCGCTCAGGATGTTCTTTCTCAAGGTAACAGACGACCTCTAGAGTACACGTCGCCACGGGGTTCGGAGCATGGACTGAGGGTGAACTTTCGGTTACAGGCGAAGCGCTAGCTCACTTTCACAAACGAAACGGGGGCCGACGTCCCCAGATATCGGTCGAGTTCTTCTCGCATAAGGTCCGACCCAGTTTCGATGACGTGACGGCGAATGCGCTCGATCACTAGGCGGTCATCGGCTTTCTTGGCCGCAATTAGGGCCTGCTTTCGAACACTCGTCGTCGGATGCTGGACAAAAAAATCGAGCTTCTGGACGAGTTCGGCGAAGTCCGACTGAACGGCATACGAAGACGCATCTCTTTCACGATGAAATATCGCGAGTTCCCCGAGCGCATAAAGACCGCTTGCGATCTCGGTGGGCTTTTTCGATTTCACTAAACCACTCAGTTTCTTAAGAACTGGCGGCGACAGCTCGTCCCTGCCCTCAAAGACGATTGCATTCGCAGTGGTTCTCAAATCGTTCGACTGAAGTCGCTTGATCTGACGCCCATCGAGTTCCACTGAAAAGTACGTCAGGACTTCAACTGCATTTGCGACAACTCGGCGATCAACACAATCCAGAAGCTCTCGAATCTGATCGCGATAAGAGGCTCTCAATTCCTGTTTTGGCACCAGGTTCATCAAAAGTTTCGTGACCGCTGACAAAACCTTGTCAGCCCCCAAAAACGCGTCGTCCTCGAACTGAGTCCGGAGCTCTTTTAGCCAATCAGTGATGATGAGACCAAAATCAAGAGACGATCTCGCAATATACGGTTCGCGCAAACTGTTGATCGCCAAAAGCGTAACCGATAAATCGCGGTTCTTAACTTCCGACCGCAGATTCTGAAGTAACGACGCGATGTCGGTGTCAGATCGATAAAATGCGAGCTCATCGATGGAGGTCTCGCTCATTGTCTCGATGACCGCAGAAAGCCCTCGGTGCCCGCGATATTCGTAAAGGGCAATCTCGGATTTGTAACCTTTCAGCCGAACCCTATGACGTTCTTCGCTGGCGATAGCTGTACCCAAACGAGGAGCATGAGCCCCATCGAAGTAGACGGTGTTTTCATGACGCTCTTGAATGTACGAAAGAATCCGTACGGTCTCGATCAAGACACTGCCCGCAATCGTAAAACCGTTAACCAGCGGTCCGAAGCGAACTTTCCCGTGAGCTAAACTTGACTTCACCGTAAACGAATAACCGCGCTCGGCCTGCACTTCGCCGTGGAAACGCTCGGCCGCCATGTTCACATCGCGAATGGCCGACAGTGCCGTCGCAAAGGAATTTTTATGATCTTCATCTTTAAAATAATAGATGACTTCGTCGCCGACGAACTCGTGAACGAGCCCGCCGTAACGAGCCACGATCTGCGAAACCTCGTCGAAGAAGTTATTAATTGTCGACATAAATTCAGTCACGTTATACGTGTTGTAGATGGTCGAAAAGTGATTAATGTCGGTTCGAACCATCGTGCAGTGAAAGTCGTAAGGCGGCTTTCGGCCCGAGAAAATTTCTTTTTGAAGCGACGGTAAGACTTGCCGGCCAAGCTTTCGGTTTTCGCTTTGCAAATCCTCAACGGCTTGAGCGTAGCCCGTAAAACCCTGAACGAAGGCTTTTGTTTCGGCAGAGTGCGTTTTGAGATTTTTCAGATTGCCGCGCTTGCCGCGACGAACCTCTCGCACGATGAGCATCAAATCTTTCAGAGCCCAAAGTCCGACGACGAAAACTAGAAACACGATGTAGTAACACTCTTCGAGAGTGACCATGATCATGTGTCGAGAGTTTTCCGCACGAAATTCTTGAAGATTTTTTTGGATCCCAACGGTCAGGCGGTAGTCGGCACCCACGTTGACCGTGTCGATTGAGAGCTCATTTGAAATATATTCGCCTTCAGGAAAATGACCCTCAAGATTTTTGACTGACTCATCTTTTGAGCCGAACCAAACCGCATTGCCTTGAAATTGCAAAACGTAAAAATCAATTTGCTTATCAAGGCGCGCCTTTTCAAGCGCCACCTGCACATCGTCCCAGAGATTTTTTGAGCCGAGATTTTGGCCCAGAGTCGTAAAGAGTTTGATCGTTTTTTCCCGAGCAATCACGACGCTCTTGTATTGCTCTTCGAGCACCGCTTTTTGATGATTATAGTTAACGACGAGAAACAAGCTGCAGATTCCGATGACTAAGATCGCAAGAAGTGGCAATCGGCGAAAAAAAACCATACTTACTTCCTACACTTCGTTAGCTCGAAACGTTTGGCCCGTGCATCTTCACGCCAACAGCTGATCGGATTTCGCGAGCCCAGCGTCAGACCTGACTCCAGCCGAACTTGTCGGCCGCGCACACTCATGAGATCGATCCAGTTTTTGTCATGCAGCTGCGTTTTCATCGACGCGTAGCCCTCGTCATGTGCGCTTGAAAGCTGGCGATCGAGAAGGGTCCCACTCGAATATCGTCTGGCAAGCGGCGTATTTTCCACAGCCGCAAGACGTGCGCCTGAGATCACTTGGGGCTCGTCGTTCGGTGGCTCGTCTTTTGATTTCGCGGCTTTCGCGCCGTCTTGAGTTTGCGAATCAGAATCGGCAGGTACGGCTTTATCAGCCGCCGCTTTTTTAGAATTTACGCTCCGGTTGGACGGCTCTTGCTCTTCTGCCGGTGTGCGCGATCGCGTCGATGCGCTCGACGACGGCGCCGCGGCGAGAGTCGCTTGTTGGCTATTGTTCCTAGGGGCCGCAGAAGACGCCGATGAAAAGCCTGATGACGATGTCGTATTTGCATAAACCTGCGCGGGCTGATCGACGTTCGCGGGCGCGCGAATCAGATCTGTGACACCGCTCGCATTGGCTGAGCTAATCAGCCCATCACGCAAAATAGCACCGGCACTCGTTGCTGCGGCAACGATGGTATTGCCAATCTTTGTATCGGCAAATCCCGTCACTGCTGAATCGGACTGCCCCAGCGTGCGTGTGCTTGCGTTTCTGGCCATCGATCCCATCGGAATCGGACTCTGCGTTTGTGCGCTGCTCAAAATTCCGGGTGTTCGTGCGCTCGAAGTCGAAGCGTTCGACGCTGACGTCGACGCCTGATCGTCTGGCGAGTTCAGACTCGGCTCTTGAGTCGGCGCTTGCGCCGCTCCGTTTGTTCCAGACTCTGTCATGACTGAACTTGTGTCAGCCGGCAGAGTTGTCGACGTTGGCGTTGCGCCTCTTTCATAAATAGTCGTTAGTTGTCGCGGTGCCGGTGGCGGCGTCGTGGCCGTCGAAATGACGGGTGCTGTCGCTTCGGCTGCTCTCTGCTGTG
>JAYTHQ010000255.1:0-3724 GCA_043732445.1 Bdellovibrionales bacterium
CTTCGTGCTGTTGCAAGACATCATCATGAGTGCTGCGGGCTGCTCGGTTGAACCGCGAAGCGAATTTAGCAAACGTTTTAAGCCAGGTGTTGTGGACTGGTAATACCCATAGTTCACGTGCAAATTTGCAAGAAGACGTGGCGGAGAGAAATCCGGACCGCCACCTTTTCGCGAGTGCCCATTGTAGATTGCGAGATCGGCTGTCGGGATCGATCCGAAGAACCAGCTTGTCGTCGCTGACGATTTTGCCACTTGCTCTTCACGAAGTGGGCCCACGTTTTGAGCATTGGACTCGCTGAAAGAGCCATTGTGCATCTCGAGCGTCACCTCGATTTTACCACCCTCAGGCGAACGCACATTTTTGGTAAAAAGATTCGGTGACTGCTGCTTGAACCCGCAAACCCTGAGTTGCCCCTTACACTTGCGCGTGAAGATCGCAGCATACATGGTGACGTAGGCGTTATCGACCGTCGCGTTCATTCCAAAATCAGCAATCTGATCTTGCCCTTGATCATCGCGGAAAGGGATTTTAAACGGCGCACCCTCGGAGTCGTCATAGTAGCCGAGTCCCAAAATGACTTTGATTTGCTTTTTCGCTTTGATTCTCGAGTAGAAGCGGTCGCAACCAGGAGATTGAGCGTTTAACGTCGGAAGCTGCGCGAGTTTATCGACGAATGGGAAGTAATAGCCTCGATCCCAACCCTCGCCCACATACTCTGACTGCGTTTTTACGTGATCACTTTGCCGCGCAGACACAGGCACCGCAACGGCACTGAAAAGCGCGACGTTCAGAATTAAAGCTAAACTTTTCTTGTTGATCATGTGTCTACCCTTTACTCATTGGCGTCGGCGTATTTTACCAGGCTTGAACGAAGTTAACCCGCCGGAACTTCCACCAGAAAGTTCCTACTGAAACACGGCCGAAAGTTGTCACTCGCCATTTCCGTCACCAGGTTTTGAAGCATCTTCACGCCGTCTTCAGCGTTGCCTTATTTTGAGAATCTTTCGAAAAGCACTGGAGGAAGGTCGAGCTTGCGCCGATGAGTTGTGTGTCCGGCGCTGGAAACCACGGGTGAAAATCCCGGGCTAGCGGTAAGAGGTTCGAAACTCGATAGCGGACATATCTATAACGGAGGACGTGTGCTCATAGATACCCGAAGCTGCCCGTTGCTAGAACTCGACTCGAACATCGAGCGGGGCCCGCCCTAAATAGCATCCGAACGAAAATTCAAATTGGGTAATGACAAAAACGCTGGGAATTCGCCCGGCGTTTTTTTATTTGGCGCCAACCCCTCTTGGGAGACTTAAAGAGTCTTGAGATACTCGATCAGATCGTAACGATCCTCATCGCTCAGCGACCGGATCGAGGCAAAGTCGTGGCCGCTGTTTGAGTGTTCAAATAACGACGTATCATAAACCCACCGTTCGCCGTTTTGAGCGGCTCGCGAAATATCGCGAGCTGACTTTTTCGGATCATCGCCAAGGCCTAAGTTTTTTTCGTTAAACCGGTCACGTTCACCTGCATGCCGAACTGAAAAAACCGCCGGTCGCGCATCAGGATTTAACAACGCAAAAACAGACGGAACAGAGCCGTTGTGTAAGTACGGAAAGCGCGCCCAAATACCGTTTAAACGCTGGGCCAGATAGCCGCTTCCGTTATCGGTTGACTGAATCACATCGCTTAAAGGATTCGTACGCACGAGCTGAACAAAGCGCGGCGTCACGCCATCGAGTCGGGCTTTGTCGGTGCCGATCAAGTCGTAGGGAACAAAAGTGGGCGGCTGAAAGATCGGGTAACCTGCGAGGTCGGTGTCGTAAGTCCCGTGGCACCGTGTACATGTTTGCGTAAACTTGACAGCTCCGCGCGCCGCTCGTCCGCTATCAATGGCGAATGGATATTTCGGTGGCAGCAGCGCGGCCAGCGCGTCTTCGGCGGCTGCAATTTTCGGTAAATACCGATGAACATTGTCTGCCGTCTGCCCGCCGACCAATTCGACCGCGATCGCCCACCCTGGCAAAACTCCGCGGCCGAACCCGTCAGAGAAACTTCCGACTTTGCGTTTTTCTCCGTAACCCCAAAGGGCCGGAATTTTCACGCTGCCCGGAATATCTGAATCCATTTTTTCACCGGCCGTATCGTAAAACCATTTTCGGATGAGTGCGATCGGAATCAGGCCCCGCGTTTTCGTAGCGAGTTGCGGATTGCCGATTTCGTTTATAAAATGCATGGCATTTTCATGAAGCTCTCGGTTGACCGAGTCGGGCCAATAAACGGTTACAGGATTTGATTTCCTCGCCGCTTGCGCCAGCCGAAAAATATCGATCGTTTTATTTCCCAGCCCCGGAACGAAAACGCCGGCCGCTCGCCCCGCGTGACAGACAGCGCATCCGACAACCCCGACATGATGATTCTTATAGTCTTTGTCATGGTAACCGATCACGGTTTCGCCTTCGACGATCAGACCAAAATCATCTTCGAGCAATGATTTTAGGGCTGCCACCGTTTGGCGACCCAACGGCGAATCCAATCGGTAAGGCGGAAGATTGGGGGGCGCGACCATACCGCGACCTTCGAACATAAAATCTAAATCAAGAAGTGCGCGCGAAGCGATTTTCGCTTGGGCTGCGCGGTCTGCGATCGGCTGGGCGGTCGCGTTCGGGAAGCGCACGCGAAAGCCGAGAGCGAGAAAGGTCGCCGCGGCCGCGACGATGAGAAGAGACAATTGGACTCTGCTTGTCATGACGGTAGTGCACCACGCTTGGAGCGAGAGCCACAGTCCAAGTCGACGTCCTCCTAGACAAACGTCTCGCGCGCCGCCCTCGAACGAGTTTTGAAAACCAAACTGCCGACACCGACCGTCTGTTGGCCTTAGAAGAGAAGGCCTTCGCGGGCGAACCGTGCGCGTTTGAACTCACGTTGACCAAACCAACCGGCGAATTCATTAAAATTGAAGCGCGTATTCGCGGCACTGACGGAAGATTTCGGTGGTTCTTAAATCAAGTGACACCGATTCGTCAATTGTCAGGCGAGATTGATTACTGGATCGCAACGGCGACCGATATCGACGAAGAACGTCGAATAGCCCAAGAGCTTTTCAAAGCTAAAATGCGGCCGAAGACGCAAACCGCGCAAAGACCGAATTTTTGGCAAACATGTCGCACGAGATTCGAACTCCACTCAATGCGGTTCTGGGGTTCAGTGATTTACTCAAAGATGAAACGTTAACGGCCCAGGTTCGCGAGCAGTACGGCGCAACGATTACTCGAAACGGCCGACTTCTCACGCGCATCATCGACGACATTCTAGATCTGACAAAGCCCATTGATAAGTCGGCGCTCCTTGAGAGCTTGACGACTTTTCGACATTAACGGGCCTTCGCGTCGGATTTCTAACACAACTCACCTTAGCGATTGATGCTGCGCTGGCGAGCATTTAGCACTGAGGGGTGGAGGGCTCCCCGAGTGCGCAAGACGACGAAAATTATTTTGATCACCGCTGTCGTCATGTTGATCGTTGCGAGAGTCGTCTTGCCGTCGATTATTTTGGCTCGGCTCAACACTTATCTCGCACACTTTTCTCCCGTTTACGCCATTCACATCGGCGATCTCGATCTTGGTGTCTTGACATTGTCGTATGCTGGCAAAGACACCGAAGGCCGCTATAAAAAAGACGACTCGCTATTTTTTAAAACGAAAAACGTTCGCGTTCAAATTTCGTTCGTCG
>JAYTHQ010000256.1:0-3711 GCA_043732445.1 Bdellovibrionales bacterium
AACAGACGCGGTAACGCGCTGCATTTAATCCTCCGAACTTGCCGCTCATCGACCTCCCCGCTAGGATGCGGCGTTCATGGCCGGGTCCCGCACAATGAAGTTCGAGTCGAATCCCGCTAGGCCGGAAACGGAGCAACGGTAGATTGGAAATCATGTGATGCGGGGTGCCCGGTCACCTATTTGCTAAGAATTTTGGGACCCAGAGAAACATGAGTGAGCACTCGTTGCGAACGACAGCGCCGCCGGCGGCGGCGCGATACGTAGTAATTGCTAGAAAATGGCGACCCCAATCTTTTCACGATCTCGTCGGTCAAGAGCATATCTCGACCACGCTTTTGAACGCGCTTAAAAATAATCGCCTTCCGCAAGCTCTGCTTTTCACTGGCGTTCGCGGAACCGGCAAAACATCATCGGCACGTATTTTCGCAAAAAGCCTGCGCTGCCCGAACGCAAAAGATTTTATTCCGTGCGGCGTTTGCCGCGAATGCGAAGACATCGCTAACTCGCGCTCACTTGATGTGATCGAAATCGATGGGGCTTCGAACAATGGTGTCGATGCTATTCGCGAACTTCGCGAAACGGTCGGCTACATGCCGTCGTCAGGCAAATACAAAGTCTACATCATCGATGAAGTGCACATGCTTTCAACGAGCGCCTTTAATGCGTTGTTAAAAACTCTCGAAGAGCCGCCGACACACGTCGTATTCATCATGGCGACGACCGAAGCACAAAAAATTCCGAATACGATTCTTTCGCGCTGCCAACGCTTTGATTTTCGGCGCATTCCTTCGCGCCAAATCGCGGCTCATCTAACAAAAATTCTCGAAGCCGAGGGCGTCAAGGTCGAGGCTGAAGCTGTCTGGCTTATCGCGCGCCAAGCTGATGGGTCTATGCGTGACTCGCAAAGCTTGCTCGATCAAGTAATCACGTTTGCAAACGGCAAGCTGACACTTGCGAAAGCAGTCGAAGTTTTAGGCCTCACAGACCGTACGGTTTTACTTGAAACCATCGAAGCACTAGTCACTCGAAATACCGAAAAAGCCGTCGACTTGATCGAGAAAATTTTTAAAGCCGGCTACGACCCGAAAGTTTTCGCGCAAGATCTGCTCGAAGAAATCCGCAACGCCTTGATGGTTCGCTTGATTCAAACTGACCCTTCACGAGTCGTCGATTTGCCCGATAACGAAATTGCGTCGCTGCGTGAAATCACGCAAAATTTAAGCGAAGAAGACTTACATCTGCTTTTTGATATGTGCCTAAAGGGCGTGAACGACCTGCTTCGTTCGCAAGACTCGCGCATCGTTCTCGAGATGCTGCTCCTCCGGATGGCGGCTGCGCCGCGCATCGCGAGTCTCGCGGCGCTAGCGGCCGGCATTCCGGTGGCGGCCCTCACGCAAGTCCAGCACACGCCTGCCGTGAAACCCGCTCCGCTTACAAACGGCGCAGCTCCGCTGGCGGCGACTGCCGCTTCCCCCTTCGCCGAAGCTCCAAAGACCGTTTCGATTCCCTTCGAGAAAAAATATACCGTGAATTCTTTCACGCGGCCCGCGGCCGGCGCTTACGGCTCGCCGGTTGATGCGGGCGTGAACGTTCCGGCTGCTGGCAAAACCGCGCAAGCAACGCCGGCTCAGGCCGCGCCGGCACCGCAAAAACCTGACGCCGACGAAGATTCGCCTAAACCTGATCCCGCACGAGCGGGCGATCCGTGGTTTCAGTTCGTCGATCAGGTGAAAAAATCAAATAGCCTTTTAGCGGCGATGCTCGAGAACACTCATCTCGTCTCGACCGACGGTCTTAAAATCACCATCGGCGTTCCGAAAAAAATGAGCTTCATGTTCGACAAAGTCGCCGAAACTGAAAATATAAAACGAATTGAAACGTTTCTCCTAACGCTGTGGAACAAGCCCTACAAAGTTGACGTTAAGCTCACCGACGAGAAAGCGGCGGCGGCCGCAAAGCCAACTCCGAAATCGGTCGCCGACGAACACCTCGCTCAAGTGAAAAAATCTGTCGAGTCTCAGGTGGAGCAAGACCCCATGATTCAAAACGCGCAAAATGTATTTAAAGCTCAAATCAAATCGATCAAGGAGACGTAGATGAAACGCGGTGGAGCCGGCGGGGCCGGCATGCAAGGCGGAATGGCGAATCTTATGCGCCAGGCGAACCAACTCCAACTCAAGATGAAAAAAGCCAAGGAAGAACTCGAGACCCGCGAGTACGAGGGCACATCGGGCGGCGGCGCCGTGAGCGTCAAAGTTCGTGGCGAACATGAAGTCATTGGTCTTAAAATTAATGAAGACGTGATGAAGGCCGGCGACGTCGAGATGCTCCAGGATCTCATCCTAACGGCGACCAACGATGCGTTGAAAAAAGCAAAAGAAACGAGCGCGGCCGAGATGGAAAAACTGACCGGCGGAATGAATATCCCAGGTCTCTAAGGCCCGAAGGAGACAGCATGTTTAAAATAGGTTCGCTAGAAAAGTTGATTCATGAATTGAATCGCCTGCCCGGCATCGGCCCCAAGACGGCACAGCGCTTGGCGTATCATATTCTTCGCACGCCCGATCTTTCTGACAAACTTCAGTCGTCGCTGAAACTCGTTCAAGAAAACGTTCACCAGTGCGCCCAATGTTTTTCGTACACCGATGAAGGGGCGCTCTGTCGTTTCTGTCGCGACAGCCAGAGGCGCCAAGATCTCCTGTGCGTCGTCGAAGAGCCCTCGGACATCGCACATATTGAGTCGTCGGGCGTTTTCCGCGGTCTTTATCATGTTTTGCATGGTTCGATTTCTCCGCTCGATAACATCGGTCCGCAAAACCTGCGCATTCGCGAACTTCTTGAGCGCATTGACGCCGGCATCGAACAGCTGCCGGTTCCGTACATAGCCGTCGTTCAAAACGAAGAGAGCCCTATCGCCCCGCAAATCAGCGAAGTGATTTTGGCGCTCGATCCTGATCTCGAAGGCGACACAACGGTGCTTTATCTCGCGAAAGCACTTCAAGAAAAAAATGTTAAAATCACGCGCATCGCGAGCGGCGTTCCGCTCGGCTCCGATATCGATTACGTCGATGACCGAACGCTCGGCCGCGCTCTCGAAAATAGGATCGAATTGTAAGTGGCTTTCATAAATCAAGAAGCAAAAGAGATCCACTGCAAAGTCGTCTACTACGGGCCTTCACTCGGCGGTAAGACGACAAATATTCAGTGGGTTTACCAAAAGACCGCGGGTCATGATCAATCGGATCTCGTGTCTTTCAACACGAACCCTGAACGCACGTTGTTCTTTGATTTTCTGCCCATGGATGTTGGCGAATTTCGGGGTCTGCGCACGCGCCTTCATCTCTTCTCGGTGCCCGGCCAAGTCATTTACGATGCAAGCCGCAAGCTCATCCTAAAAGGGCTCGACGGGGTGATCTTCGTTGCAGATTCGCAGCTTGAACGCATGGACGAAAATATCGAAGCCTTGAAAAACCTCGAGAAAAATCTTGAGCAGCAAGGCTACGACATCAAAAAAATTCCGCTGGTGTTTCAATACAACAAACGCGATCTACCAAACGTCGCTTCGATTGCAGAACTACGAACCGCTTTGAATCGCTTCAACGCACCTGATTTCGAGGCCAACGCCTCGATCGGTCGCGGCGTCGGCGAAGCGCTTTCGACAGTGACCAAACAAATCATCACGATCTTAAAGGGCGGCGAAATCTAAGCCGC
>JAYTHQ010000257.1:0-3702 GCA_043732445.1 Bdellovibrionales bacterium
GCTCATCCACTTGTGGGCGACAACGAGCATGGCGACTCACATCACAATAAATATTTCCGTACGGTCCTTGAAGAACCAGGTCTCTGGCTGATTTCGAAAGTGGTCGAATTTCACAATCCGGTGACGGGTGAGCCGGTGCGCATCGAAACTGTCTGGACACCCCGGTGGCTTCGTATTTTTAATAGGTTGGGCTTTACAGTCCCGGAGGTCAGTCATGATTAAGAACCAAATTTACGATGCGGCTCATGTGGGTGATGTCAAAGAGGTGGGCGCCTGGTTAAGCGCTCATCCGCAAGATTTGAATTCGAATATCTCTGACGGACTGACGCTCTTGCATATCGCGAGTGCGTTTGGGCAAGAGCAGCTAGTCGCTTACTTACTCGATCGAAATGCGCGCGTAAACGTGAACGCCGAAAATCAAAGCCGAGAAACGCCGCTGCATCTGGCGACTCTGTATATCGATGACGAAACGGCTGCCCGCATCGTCGACCGCCTTATCGCAAACGGCGCAGAATTAAATGCGCCGCAAAAAGGCGGGCAAACCGCGCTCCATCATGCAGTTGCACGCGGCTCAAAAGCGATCGTCGAAACGCTCATCCAGGCCGGCGCTGACCCCATGCTCAAAGACGAAATGGGCCGCAGCGCGATGGATCTCTCGCAGGGCGATACCACGATACGTGAACTCTTGAAGCAATCCACGCGATTGTAGCAGCTGGAATTTGCGGGACCAGCCGCCAAAGAAGGCAATTTCCGGAAATTCCAGCTGCTCCAATCGAGAGTCTTGCCAATCTTGGGCGGATTCGTCAGAATCGCCCTCATGTCAAAATGTGTATGTGGAACTGGTCTTGAATTCTCTGCTTGCTGTGAACCCTTTCTGACGGGCAAAGCAAAACCGCCAACGGCCGAAGCGCTCATGCGTTCGCGCTACGTCGCCTTCACCACGGCCGATGTCGATTACATCGAACAATCGACTGACCAGTCGCAAAAGAAAAGTTTCGACCGCGCGGGTACGCTCGAGTGGGCCAAGAATTCAAAATGGAAAGGTCTGCAAATCGTTTCGACTAAAGACGGTCAAGCGAAAGACACAACCGGCGAAGTCGAATTCATCGCCAGCTACGATTACAACGATCAACATCAAGACCACCACGAGCGCGCCGATTTCAAAAAGCGCGGCGATCAATGGTTTTTTGTCGATGGTCGGCTTGTTCAAGAGCCAGCGCGAAACGAAAACAAAATCGGCCGTAACGATCCCTGTTCATGCGGTAGCGGCAAAAAATATAAAAAATGTTGCGGAGCTGCGGCTTGAGCCAAGCGCCGCCCGAGACGATCGTTTTCGATCTCGGGGGTGTTCTGATCGACTGGAACCCGCGCTATCTCTATCGTAAATTAATTTCGGATCCGGAAAAGATGGAACAGTTCTTGGCGAACGTGGTTAGCCACGACTGGAACGCAAAGTTTGACGAGGGTCATGCCTTCGCTGAGGGTGTTAAAACCTTATCGGCGCAACATCCCGAACATCAGGATCTCATCGCCGCCTACCATCTTCGCTGGGTCGAGATGCTGGGTCAGTCGATCGACGGAACTGTTGCGATCCTTCAAAAGCTCGCCGACCAGAAGCAGCACAGGCTTTTGGCGCTTTCGAATTGGTCGGCCGAAACATTCCATTTCGCGCGCGAGCGCTTTGATTTTTTAAACCTTTTCGAAACGATTCTTGTTTCGGGCGAAGAAAAAATAATAAAGCCGCACCCAAAATTTTATGAGCTTCTCGCCACACGGCTCAAGGCTGATCTCAAAAGCTGTCTCTTTATCGATGACGTTCAAAAGAACATCGATGCCGCGCGAGAGCTCGGAATGAAAACGATTTTATTTAAAAGCCCAGAACAACTCCGGGCTGATCTTCGCTCTTTGAACGTGCAGGTTTAACGATGACAGTTCGGGTGACGGCCAGAGGTCCGGTAAGTTGCAAGTGCGTTCGGCATGCGGGCTTGTAGATCGTCAATGCGCCTTGAATTAGCAGGGTGATCCGAGAGCCATTCCGGTGAGCCGCCGCCCCCAGCTTTATCCATGTTATGCCAGAGGTCGACTGCTTGCTGCGGATTGAATCCGGCCTTGGCCATCAAGTCGAGGCCAATAGCGTCGGCTTCACTCTCTTGCGTGCGGCTGTGGGGCATCGCGATTCCGTACTGTGCACCCACGCCGAGGCCCGCCATAATCAATTGATATTTTGGTGAATCAGGCGAAGCTAAAACTGAGCCGAGAATGCCAAGCCCCCCTTGCTCAAGTAATTGTTCAGAGGCACGTTCGTTGCCATGTTTTGCAAGGACGTGGCCGATTTCGTGCCCAATGACGGCACTCAGTTGATCGGGCGTCGTTGCAACTTTTAAAAGGCCTGACAACACACCGATTTTTCCGCCAGGAAGTGCAAACGCATTGACCTGATCATCTTGGAAAACGACGACTTCCCACTGACGCTTTTCGGGTAGCGCATCTGTGATCGCATTCGCCACGCACGAAACGTAAGCGTTATCACTCGGGTTACGATCGATCGTTTGCTTTTGTTTCATCTGGGTGAATGCTTGAACACCCATTTGATCCATCTGCGAATCGGGAAGAAACATCAGCTGACTTCGTCCCTCAGGAGACGTCGCGCAGGACGTCAGAAGGCTCGCCATGAGACCGCCGCAGATGATGGAAAAAAATGAAAAATAAAACCGAATCTGACGCATACCTTCTCCTCTCAGAAAACTGCACTATCATCACCCCAATTTTAGCACTTTGGCACTAGTGAAGTGTCACGAAGCCGTGAAGACTTCGCGAGGTAGGGCTTTTTATCGTGACGAACGATTGCGTCACGGCTTTAACTGATTTTAATGAAGCCATCAGAGCCAACTCTTTCAGAGCTAGCCGAACTCAAGCAAAGTTCGTTGATGTCAAACTCGGCTGAAGCACAAGCGGCAGCGAGCGCCAGTCCCACGAGCGAGCTTGGCGGGCGCTTTTTTGAATATCGCGGCTTCATTCTTCTCGCCTTCTTTGTCCTTAATCTTTGGCTTTGCTATGACTTTATCAAACCAGTTGTGATGGGTACGGTTTTGTCGATCATCTTGTTTCCGCTGATGGCGCACTTTGACCGCTTTAGGGTGACTGCAAAATTATCAGCCTCCGTGCGTGCAGGCGTAATCGCTATTTCGTTTACGCTTCTGATTTTAATTCCGGTCGGAATTCTTATTTTTGCCGGTGTTCAGGCTGTCGTCGTCAAAATTCAGCATTTAAATTTAAGCGACTTTTCTGCAGACAACCTGACGTTTTCAAATGTGGTCGACAACTTAGGCTTGCGAACTGCGATGGAAAAAATCTATCAGGTGATCCCGATGAGCCGCGAAGAGTTTCAAACTTACGCAACAAAGGGGCTCGCTGCGGCGGCGGCTTTTGGCGGTAGCGTCATTCAAGGGTCCATCACGAGCCTTCCTAGGCTTGCTGTCTCAAGTCTCATCCTCATTTTTACGATGTTCTTTTTGTTGATCGATGGCCCCCGCGTCGCTCGATTTCTTCGCGAGAATTCGATTTTCAATGTCGAACAGACTGACAAATTATTAGCAACGACCGTGGCCCTGAGCAATTCCGTGATCGTGGCGACCATCGTTTCTGGCGCTGCTCAGTCGGGGATTGTCGGTTTGATTTGTCTTTTCACCGGAACCGGCAACG
>JAYTHQ010000258.1:0-3702 GCA_043732445.1 Bdellovibrionales bacterium
ACGCTTTCGCCTGACGATGCCGCGTATATTTTCGCGGAATTACTCTCGAGCCGCGATCTTGGATACAAACTGCCGGCCACGGCCGAGGAGCTAAAAAAAGCCGTCGGCTTTCCTGATTCTGCGCCGCTCTCGCCCCAAGATCAGGTCGATATTCTCGCCTCTCATCTTCAGATGAACTTAGGCGTGAGCGCCGTTACCGCTGACTACCTTGTGACGAAGCTGGGTCTTCAGATCGTCGAATAACACGCCGCATATCTATTTCCAGTCGTAGTTGAAGCTGATGCTGACGCGGTCTTCGGTGGCAGCGTTCGGGGGCACTTCGTGGCGCAGCCAACTCTCCCAGATCACGACTTGGCCGGCTGAGGGCTGAAGCTTTACGAACTGCTGATTCCGCGGGCGGGCGTTCGGGAGTTTCGGCGGAGCCGCCATCATCTTCGAAAGCCGCGGATCTTCAAATTTGATTGAGCTCGCGCGCTTTGGGACTTCGACATAATACGTTCCGCTTAAGACGCTCAATGGATGTAAATGAAGTGAGTGCACCGTATTCGTTGGCATGATGTTGACCCAACAGCTCGACATCTCAAGATGTCCGTCTTGTAAGTCCATGTCGAGGTACCTTGCGAGTTTGCGGGCGTGCCTGTCGATCTCGAGTGCGAGTTCTTCAAAGTGCGGGTAGCGGCGGTGGAGATCGGTCATCGATCCGTAGGACGTATAGCCATTTAGATAATGAGTTTCGGACCACTCAATCCCAGCCGGATCGGTGTCGCGCACCAAGTAGCATTGCTCTAAAAGTTCTCGATTCCATTTTTTGAGGCCGTGCGTTTTTAAGTTATCAACGTAGATCGAAGTCGGAAACCAAGTCTGTATAGGCATTTTGTTAAGTTGCTCCGGCTTTGGCCTTGGGCCTGCTCTTTTTGATTCGCTACCTGACCGGGGGCTACCTGGCTCGATTTCTAGAGCTTACGTACCCAATGACACGTATATCCGCCAGGATTTTTCTCAAGATAATCTTGGTGATACTTTTCGGCCGAATAAAATGGTTTCGCTGCCACGAGTTCCGTGACGACTTCTTGACCCCATTTTTTCGCGGCTTCGGTGCGGGCTTTTTCGGCCGCCTTGAGCTGATCGTCGGTGTGATAGAAGATCACCGAACGATACTGGCTGCCGCGATCGTTGCCCTGCTGATTGGCCGTGGTCGGATCGTGAATTTTAAAAAACCACTCGAGCAACTGTGGGTACGAAAGCAACTTAGGATCGTAAACTATTTGGATTGATTCCGCGTGGCCGGTGTTGCCGACCTTCACGTTTTCGTAGACCGGGTTTTTCGTTTGGCCACCGGTATAGCCAACTTCGGTTTCGATCACGCCAGGAATTTTCCTGAGGAGATCTTCCATGCCCCAAAAACAACCTCCGGCCAGGGTCGCGACCTCTTGGCCAGGTTGAAGATCGAGATGTCTTACTTGTGTGGTGTGCGACGTCAGCATAAGTGCCCCCAAAAGGTGAGTTCGCTGCTGATTCTAGCACTAAACCAGACTTTGGCGTCACTGAGATCTAGTGCTAGACTGACCGCAAATATGGCTAACGATCGTCCGCCTAAACATCCAAACGAATCCGAGAATTCCGCGCTCGCTCGCTACCTCGCGAAACAGCGACAAGAGAAGCAGGTGCAAGCCGCAAAGGAAGCGCCGGCAACAAAGTCAGGGTTGCGGGCAGCTCTAGCCAGCGCGAAACCAAAAACGCCGCAGCCCGTGAGCCAAAAAGTACCACCCTTAAAAGAAAAGCCGTCGTTGGCTGGTATCGAACGACCTGCTCAGGCCGAAGTCGCACAACCAGCCTCGCTGAGGCACTGGGAAGAAGTGGCCGACAGTCGTTTAAGCGAAAGTGAAGAACGCGCGCGGGCGGCCGGTGCGCCAGCCATACCACCTCAGGCCGGAGCGACTTCGACCGCGCAAGTCCGAGCGCGCGCGATCGAGGCCGATGGCTTGAAGGCCGCCGAATTTGGTCCTCGAGCAGTGGCGTGGTTCCTAGATTTCGTCATTATCTTTGCGCTGGGATGGCCGGTAAAAAAAATTCTGTTTTCAGTTTTAGGACTCGTCTTTGGCGGAGCGGCGATCGACACGTACGGCGACGGAATTCGTTCGTTGATCACTCTCGTTATTTTGTATTTCTATTACGGGTACTTTTATTCGACAAAGGCCGCGTCACCCGGAAAGCTCTTATTCGGTCTTGAAGTTTACGAAGCCGATGGCGTCACGAAACTGTCTTACATGAAGGCGTTTTTTCGTGAATTCGCAGGTAAAATTATTTCGGCGATTCCGTTCTTTATGGGCTACGTAATCGTTGCCATGCGCCCAGATCGGCGGGCCTTGCACGATCTTTTGTTCGAGACGCGCGTGATTAAAAAATCTGAGATGATTGTATGACAACGACGCTGAAGCCAGCGCCGATCGGGCGGCGCATGGTCGCGGCGTTGATCGATTTTGTTGTCGTCAATTTGGTGGCGACGTTGCTGTGTCTGCCGATTTTGCACATTTCTCATTTCGAAGCGCGCGTAAAAGCTGCCAGCCAAAGTTTTTTGACGTCGATCAAGAATGCGCAGGAAATCTCGGAAGACCCGTCGATCGATCCTGACTTGATGAGTGAGTTTCAAGCGCTGTCCTCTCTCGCGATTGGTCTCACCGTGATCGTCATGGTCGTTTACCACACGTACTATATTTTCTTTGAGAGCCGGTCGGGCCAAACACCTGGCAAAGAGGCTTTAGGCCTGCGCGTGGTGTCGGCCTTGGACGGAAGTCCTATCACCAAGCGGCAAGCCCTGATTCGTGAACTCTTACGCTGGTATGTCGATGCGGCTGTCGTACCCGCAGCGATCGCGATGTCCTCGACAGTTCGACGCCAACGAGTCGGCGACATTTACGCCAAGACCATGGTGGTTCGAGCTTCAGACGTGATAGACTAGGTTCTCCCCGGAAACGAAAGGACTCGTTCACGTGTTATCAGCTCAACTGGTTCGCAAAGTTCTCGATGCGGCTCTTCACGGTGGTGCAGATTTCGCCGAAATTTTTGTCGAAGACTCTTACTCAAGTCAGCTCTCGATGATTGATAGCAAACCATCAACAGCACTTGTCGGCCGCACGTACGGCGCAGGTCTTCGGTTGTTTTATGGCCACGACCAAGTTTACGTGACGACCAACGACTTAAGCGAAGAGGGCTTGTTAAAGGCTGCTCGCACGGCTGCGCAAGCGCGCAAAGGCTCGTCACAGTCGACGGTCGCGCCATTTCAATCCACGTCATTTGACGAGCTTCACCAGTACGGAACTCGCCCCTCCGACTTTGACCGCGATAAAAAATTCGCTTGGTTGACGGCCATGGACAAGGCGGCTCGCGCCCGAAGTTCAATGGTCGTTCAGGTCGAGCCAACGCTTGTCGAGAAAACGCAAAAAATTCTCGTCGCAAATTCCTTAGGTGTCTGGGCCGAAGACGAACGCAACAACGTTCGTGCCGTCATGACGACTTTGCTCGAAGACAAAGGAACGAAGCAGTCGTCGCACGAAACGCGCGGCACTCTCGGCACCACGCAGTATTTCGAAAATATTAACTTCGAAGAGATGGCGCACGCGGCAGTTGACCGCGCCAAACTTCTGATTCACGCCGACTACGCGCCAGCGGGCGAGATGCCAGTCGTGATTGGAAATGGTTTTG
>JAYTHQ010000259.1:0-3691 GCA_043732445.1 Bdellovibrionales bacterium
CGGCCGTCATTTCGAAGTGATTCGGACATGAGCGTGAGTTTCGATTGATAATCTCCGCTCACCGGAATGCAGGTTGGATGAATCTGGGTGTAGCAGGGATTCGCAAAGAGCGCGCCTTTTTTATGCGCGCGCCAGCTCGCTGTCACATTTGATTGTTTCGCGTTGGTCGAGAGGTAGAAAACGTTTCCGTAACCGCCCGACGCGAGAATCACGGCGTCGGCGGCGTGCGACTCGAGCTCGCCGGTGACGAGATTTCGCACGACGATTCCGCGCGCGACGCCGTCGATCGTAACTAGCTCCAGCATCTCGCGACGCGTGAAGAGCTCAACGCTTTTTTGATGAACCTGGCGCATCATCGACTGGTAGGCGCCAATTAAAAGCTGCTGGCCAGTTTGCCCTCGAGCATAAAAGGTTCGTGACACCTGCGCGCCGCCGAACGAACGATTCGTCAGCGTTCCGCCGTACTCCCGAGCAAACGGAACACCCTGCGCGACGCACTGATCGATAATGTTGGGACTGATTTCCGCGAGACGATAAACATTGGCCTCGCGCGAACGGAAATCGCCGCCTTTAACGGTGTCGTAGAATAATCGATAAACGGAGTCGCCGTCGTTTTGATAGTTTTTCGCGCCGTTGATTCCGCCCTGGGCCGCGATCGAATGGGCGCGGCGCGGAGATTCATGAATACAAAACGTTTTTACATCGTAACCAAGCTCGGCGAGTGTCGCGGACGCCGATGCTCCGGCCAGTCCAGTGCCGACCACGATCACCGTGTGCTTGCGCTTGTTCGCCGGGCTCACGAGTTTCATGTCGAATTTATATTTTTCCCACTTTGTTTCGAGCGGTCCGCCTGGAACTTTAGAGTCGAGAGTCAAATTCGCCATAAGTGTTTCTCCGGATCAAGGTGCGAAGAAGTAAACGTAAATCGGTTGCGACAGGAAGCCTGCTGCAACAATGAACGCGTAGACGTAACCAAATTTACTAACAAGCGGCGCCACACGCGGATGAAAAATTCCGAGCGTCGCGAACGACGAATAAAATCCGTGGCTCAAGTGAAGTCCAACGACAACCATCGAGAAGCAGTACCAAATCACGTAGTAGGTCTCGTGAAACTTTTCGATCACCAGACGGTGAAGATCACGCATTTCGACACCATTGATGGTGGTCGTATATAGCGTTCCGTATTTAAAGGTAATCAAGTGCAGGATGATAAACACGAGCAGAAGCGAGCCGTGAAAGATCATGTACTTCGATTGAAAGCGCGCTTTCTTTTCGCCGTTTGTTGACATCGCGTATTTCGTTTTGCGTGCGGCTTTGTTTTGCCAGGTCAACCAAATCCCGTCGACAATGTGCAGGCTCAGCGTCACCAAAAGACCCAGCTCGGCAATAATCAAAAATGGGTTCGAGACGAGCGCGTGGCTGTACAGATTGTATTTTTCGGCGCTGACCATAATCAGCATGTTCCCGGCCATATGGGTCAGAACAAAGAGACTCCAGACGAGACCCGTGATTGCCATGACTTGTTTGCGACCGACACTAGAGCTGAAGTATCCCACGATGTGAAACCTCGCATGATCTTTGAAACGTTTTCGATTACCTATTAATAACTCTCGGCAGCAGATTCTGTCTATCTTTGTTCGGTCTTGTTCGCATCGATGAGATCTGACATAAGTCATCAGACGACCAGCCGAGGAGCGAGACGTGAAAGTTTATGTTTGTATAAAACAAGTTCCCGACACCGAGACTAAAATGAAACTAAAGGCCGATAGCTCCGGCATCGACTTTAGCGGCGTCAAATGGGTGATAAATCCCTACGATGAGTTGGCCGTCGAAGAAGCCATCAAACTCCGCGAGGGCGGAAAGGCATCGTCCGTTACCGTGTTTAGCGTGGGACCAAAGTCGCGTGTTGTCGACGCTCTTCGCACCGCCCTTGCCATGGGAGCAGATGACGCGGTGGTCATCGATGCGCCAGAGGATCTTGATTCGGCAGCCGTTGCAAAAGCTCTCGCTGGGGCCATCAAGGCCGAAGGAGACTTCAAATTTATCTTAACCGGCAAGCTCGCCATCGACGACAACGCCTCGGCCGTGAGCCAAATGCTCGCTGAGAATCTGAACATTTTGCATGCAACCGTGATCTCGAAACTTGAAGCTTCAGAAGGCTCGGTCGTTGCCGAACGTGAAACCGAAGGCGGCACTCGCGAAATTCTCGAACTTCGTGGGCCGGCGGTGATCGCCGCAAACAAAGGCCTCAACATACCTCGCTACGCCTCTCTTCCCGGCATCATGAAGGCGAAAAAGAAAGTGATTAAAGAACTCACTCTCGATTCAGTTGGCGCAAGCACCGGTGACATTCGCGTCCGTTTCGGAAATTATCAACTTCCTCCTGATAAGCCGGCGGTGAAAATGCTCGGTGGCGACGCCACCGCACAGGCTCATGAACTCGCAACCCTACTCCGCTCCGAAGCGAAGGTGATTTGATTATGGCAAGCCTTCTTGTTTTTACTGAATTCGCCAACGGACAACTCAAAAAAAGTGCACTCGAGCTCTTCTCGGCCGCGCGCAAATCCGGACTAAAGATCCAAGCGCTGGCGCTGGGATCGGGCTCGAAGGGCCTCGCCGAACAGCTCGGCAAAGAGGGCGTCGACGAGGTGTTCGTCGCCGACAATCCCGCTCTCGATAAATATAATCCTGAACTCTTTGCCGATGTTGTCTCGGCCTTTTTGGCAGCTCAGAAGCCAAACATTGTTTTGGCTTCATCGACAATGCTCGCGCGCGATCTCTTTCCTCGCGTCGCGGCCCACATGGGCGTTGGCGTGGCGAGCGACTGTACAGAACTTGAAATGACATCTTCCGGTGACGTTAAAGCACGGCGCCCAATGTACGCCGGCAAATGTACCGCCGAAGTTTTATTTGAAAATTCGCCTACAAAAATCGTCTTAATGCGCCCAAATCAACTTACGGTAACGCCCGCTACTGCAGTAAAAACGCCGGTCGTCGCAGACGTCGCGGTCGCCGTAAAAGATTTGAAAACGATCATCAAAGAAGTCGTGAAGGGAACATCGAACAAGCTCGATCTCACCGAAGCGAACATCATCGTCTCTGGCGGTCGCGGCATGAAAGAGCCTGCTAACTTCAAAATGCTCGAAGAGCTCGCTGATGTCTTGGGTGCTACGGTCGGCGCTTCGCGCGCGGTCGTAGATGCAGGCTGGGTACCGCACACGATGCAAGTCGGGCAAACCGGGAAAACCGTTGCCCCAACGCTTTACATCGCAGCCGGCATATCAGGCGCGATTCAACATTTAGCTGGCATGAGCGGTTCAAAAGTGATCGTTGCGATTAATAAAGATCCGAACGCGCCCATTTTTCAAAAGGCTACTTACGGGATCGTCGGCGACGTTCTCGAAATTCTACCAAAACTCACCGAAGAATTTAAAAAACTGCTCGCGCACTAAAAATTTCAGCCCGGCCACTTATTATTGGCGGGCGCACTTTTCGCTGACTTTAGCCTTCCAGAGCTTGCTGTTCGCTTAAAAATGGTTGGCTATAACAATCATGCGAGTTCGCGGCATCAAAGGGGAAGGCCGCAACCACGCAGCTGTAAATCGCGCCGAGCATAATGCCAGCGAACTGTTGTTTGCTTGTTATTTTTAAATCGCTTCTCTACTGAAAACCTCAGAGCAGACTCGGGCAC
>JAYTHQ010000260.1:0-3669 GCA_043732445.1 Bdellovibrionales bacterium
TTAAAACTTCAGCCCGAGCGGTTAGCGACGCAAGTTGTGCCCCGCGACCGGCACGCCGAAGTGATGTGGTCGCTCGCGATGGTGGGTGCGGGGCTTGAACGACTCGCGGTCGAGATGCGCCATCTTCAGCGGACGGAAGTCGGCGAAGTCGTCGAAGGATTTTCGAAAGGTCAAAAGGGCTCAAGTGCGATGCCGCATAAGAAAAATCCAATCTCGAGCGAGAACGTCACTGGCTGTGCGCGTTTACTTCGGTCTTATTCGCAAGCCGCAATGGAAGATATTGCGCTCTGGCATGAGCGCGATATCTCGCACTCGGCAGTCGAGCGAGTGATTTTTCCTGATTCATTTATTCTTTGCGATTATGCAATCGACCGAATGGTTCGTCTGATCGATGGTCTCGAGATTAACGCCGACCGAATGCGGTCGAATATGGCGCTATCGCAAGGGCAGCTCTTTAGTTCGCATCTGCTTTTAGCTTTAGTTGAAAAGGGACTCTCGCGTGAAAACGCTTACGCGCACGTGCAGCGCCTGAGCCACCGTATGAAGCCGGGCTCAACTCTTCGCGACGAGGCTCTGCGCGACAAAGAAGTTGGCTTACTTTTGTCGGAAGAAGATGTTGATGAAATCTTCGAGGGCACGCGTCACCGCGAAGCGATTCGCGGCGCGATGGAACGAGCGGGCGTGATCGCGCCGTCGACAAAATCGGCGAAACCGAAGCGGAGAGCAAAAAAGTGAGCATGGATTATGCGCGTGGGAAACAAATCTACGAGGGTAAAGCGAAGCGACTCTTTGAGATCGAAAATCATCCGGAATGGATTCTGCAAGAATTCAAAGATTCTCTCACGGCCTTCAACGCGCTGAAAAAAGGCAGTTTTGAGGGTAAAGGCCGCACGAATCGCGACATCACATCGATGGTCTTTCGGTACCTTGAGAAGCGCGGCATCCCGAGTCACCGCGTCGCCGATGTCGGCTCAAACGAAATGGTCACCGAAAAACTGACGATGCTGAAGGTTGAAGTCGTAGTCAGAAACGTGCTCGCGGGCTCGACGGCAAAAAAATTCGGTATTGAAGAGGGCAGTCCGCTCGAGAAGCCGCTCGTTGAATTTTATTACAAAGACGATGCGCTCGCTGATCCATTTTTGTCTGATGATCAAGCACTCATGCTGAAAGTCGTGCGCACGCAGGGCGAACTCGATGAGTTGAAATCGATCGCGCTCAAGGTGAACGACGGTCTTTTACAGTTTTTTGGCGATGCGCGGTTACGATTAATAGATTTTAAAATTGAACTGGGGCGCAATGCTCAAGGTGTCATCGTCTTGGCTGACGAGATCACGCCTGACAGCTGTCGTCTCTGGGACAAAGAGACGGGCGCCAAGATGGATAAAGATCGCTTTCGCCGAGATCTTGGGAACGTGCAAGAAAGTTACGAAGAAGTGGCCACGCGTTTGAAAGCAAACTGGCTAAAAACTGAAGGGACCTTATGAAAATCGGTGTGAAGGTCATGCCCCGCCGCGAAGTTCTCGATACCCAAGGTCGTGCAGTTGAAAATACGTTGCGACAAAATGGTAAAAAGTTAAATGCCTGCCAAGTTGGCCGCTATGTCGTGCTCGACCTTCCTGGTGACGATCAAAAATCTGCGATGACGGCAGCGAAAGAGATGGCAGAATTTATTTTACATAATCCGTTAATCGAAACGTACGAACTGGAAATTCTGTGAGCGTCGGTGTTCTCAGATTTCCTGGCACAAATTGTGACCGTGATGTCTTTGAAGCGCTTGAGGCGAAAGGCCGGCGACCGCACTGGCTGTGGCATCAAGATCAGTTTGATTCGAAAAGCCATGAGGCGATTTTTTTGCCAGGCGGATTTTCTTACGGCGACTATTTGCGGTCGGGCGCTTTAGCAGCGCGTTCGCCCGCGATGAAATCTGTGCGTGAGGCCGCTGAGCGAGGCGTACCGGTTCTCGGAATCTGCAACGGCTTTCAAATTCTCTGCGAAGCCGGCCTCCTGCCGGGCGCGCTCGTCCGCAATCGTGGTTTACGTTTTATCGACGACTGGGTTGATTTGAAGTTGGCAAATTCTAATGAGGCCTTCGCTTCTCGTGCGGTTAGGGGCTCAGCGGCGCGCTTGCCGATCGCGCATGCCGACGGACGGTTTGTGATCGAAGACGACGAGCTGAAGGCTTTGCAAGACCGTGGACAGATTTGGTGGACTTATGAATCAAATCCCAACGGCGCAGCGGCCGACATCGCCGGCGTGATGAGCGAAAAAAAGAATGTTGCGGCTCTGATGCCCCATCCGGAGCGAGCGCTGTTCGAGTGGATGGGTGGAACAGACGGCGAAGGATTTTTCTCATGATCGATCGCACATCGAGCGAATTTAGAACGAAACTTAAAACGTATCGCCTCAGCGAATCCGAATACGATCTCGTTTGCGGTCTGCTGAAGCGCGATCCGAACAATATCGAGTGGGCGCTGTTCTCGGCGCTCTGGAGTGAGCACTGCTCCTACAAAAGTTCTAAAGTTCATTTAAAAAAACTTTTTAGTAAATCTCCTCGCGTCTTAGAAAGTTTTGGCGAAAATGCCGGCGTTGTCGATCTCGGGAAAGGTGAGCGCGTCGCTTTCAAAATCGAAAGCCACAATCATCCGTCTTTCATTGAACCGTATCAGGGAGCTGCCACGGGCGTCGGCGGCATCTTACGCGATATTTTCACGATGGGCGCGCGCCCGATCGCGCTGGCAGATTACTTGTGTTTCGGGCAGCCGACGGCAAAGCGGATGCCGCAGATCGTAGACGGTGTCGTTCGCGGCATCGGCGGGTACGGAAACTGTGTGGGTGTTCCCACCATCACTGGTCAAACGGAATTCCATTCATCTTACGACGGAAATGTTCTTGTGAACGCGATGGCCGTTGGTCTTTTTCGGCCGGGCGAAAAAGTCTTTTTGTCCAAGGCAAAAGGCGTTGGGAACTGGGTGGTTTATGTCGGCGCTAAAACCGGGCGTGACGGCGTTCACGGCGCCTCGATGGCGTCTGAAAGCTTCGAGGCCGATTCGGCTGCCAAGCGACCAACGATTCAGATTGGCGATCCGTTCTTTGAAAAGCTTTTGATTGAATCGTGTCTTGAAGTTATGAAGCAAGATCTCGTCGTCGCGATTCAAGATATGGGCGCGGCCGGCTTAACAAGTTCGACTTTCGAGATGGCGTCAAAAGGTGGAGTCGGATTTAAAATTCAGCTCGACCAAGTTCCGCTGAGAGATTCTTCGATGTCGCCCGAAGACGTGCTGTTGTCTGAAAGCCAAGAGCGCATGCTGTTGATCTGCGAGCCTTCAAAATTCGAGGCACTTGCGGGCGTCTTTTTCAAGTGGGGCCTCGACGCCGCGAAAATTGGCGAAGTGACCACGAAAAAAACCGTCGAGCTCCACTGGCACGGGGAGCTGCTCACCGAGATTGATCCAGACATACTTGTAGAGAGTGCACCTCAGTACCATCGGCCGTTTAAAGTCTTACCTCCGCAAAATCGCGTGAGTACGCGAACGTGGGCCGTTCAACGGCCGAAAAAAGTTGGCGCACTAGAAAAAAATCCAACGGGGTCGGCGGGGAGCCATCTCAATTTCTGTTTGGGCGACATTCGCGGGACTTCGCGGAAGTTTATTTATCGTCAATACGATTCGC
>JAYTHQ010000261.1:0-3656 GCA_043732445.1 Bdellovibrionales bacterium
AAATCAGCCGGCACTTCGCCAGCGACGATTGCCTTGGCCAGACGCAGGTGATCGGGGTGCGCGATAATCTTGCTCGCCTCTTCCATTGAAGGCGGGTCAGGCTGCGTGAGGCGCTCGGCTTTTAACGATAAAACACGCTTCGCATTGTCGTGAACCGTTGCCGCCAAAAGCGTTTTGTCTTTGACGGCCTTTTCGACGGCGTCAAGCGCGGTCGGCGGACTGTCGGGCTCATTACAATAGAGCAGAATATTATTACCGGCCTGAAGTGCTCGAACGGCGATCATCGATTTCGAGTAATTGCTTTTTAAAGCGCCCATATCGAGATCGTCGCTGATGACAAGATGGCGATACTTAAGATGAGTACGAAGGATGTCTTTTAAGAAAATTTCACTGAGCGAGACGGGCCAATCGGGATCTATTTTCGGAAATTTAATATGAGCAGCCATCACCATATCGAGCCGCGCTTTAAAAACTTTTTTAAATGGTTCAAGTTCTTCGATTTCGAGTTCAGCTAAAGTTTTAATTTCGACGGGAAGTCCGACGTGGCTATCGATCAGTGTATGGCCGTGGCCGGGAAAATGCTTCGCGCACGCGATGATGCCGGCTTTCAAATAACCGCGCACAAGCGCTGAACCCAATCTTGAGACGACTTCGTGATTGTTTGAGAGCGCACGGTCGCCAATCACCGTGTTTTGTGGATTGTTAAAGACATCGATGCTCGGTGCGTAGTCGAGATTAATTCCGACCGCACGAAGTTCGTCGCCCATGGCTTGCGCAAATCGAAACGCAACCGAAGTCGAATCTAACTTTCCGAGATGTGCGAGCGCCGGCCATTTTGTAAACGGCGGCTTTAAGCGATGAACGCGGCCGCCCTCCATGTCGATGGAAATAAAGAGTGGGGCTTTGTTTGGCATGCGGTGGCGTAGCGCCTGCAGCTCAATTGAAAGATTTCGAATCTGTTCGGGCGACTCGGTGTTGCGGGCAAATAAGACAACCCCGCCAATATTATTTTCGACAATGAATCTTGCTTCATCTGGCAAAAGATTTGGGCCTTGAAGGCCCATGATCATTTGCTGTCCAATCTCATGACGAATACTCATGAGTCTATTCTAGCGCTGCCGCTCGCGAGGGTTCAACCACTCGCGCAAACCTTCACCCGAAAGTTGAATCGATAAGACTAAAATCGAGAGCGCGAGTCCTGGAAAAAAACCGATATGCGGCGCTTCGTTCAAAAAACGCCGACCTTGATTCATGAGTGCGCCCCACGTCGGCGTTGACGGCGACACACCCAGGCCCAGAAAGCTTAAGCCCGACTCTGCTAAAATAACGCCCGCAAGGCCAAAAGTCGCTTGAACGGCTAAAAGACTCATGAGGTTTGGCCAGATGTGGTGCACGAGTATTCTGAGCGAGCTGGCACCGCTAGCTTCAGCGCCTTTGATGTATTCACGTTCCCTCAGATGCAGAACTTCGCCGCGGACGAGTCTTGCGTAACTGGTCCAGCCGGTGATCGTCATCGCGAGAATGAGATTGCCCGCCGACGGACCTAAAACGGCGATGAGAGCGAGGGCTAAGAGAAATCCTGGAAAGGCCTGGATCATATCCAGAAGTCTTGCAAGGAGTTGATCGGCAAAGCCACCTCGATACGTTGCCCACGAGGCCAGACAGAGTCCGATCAAACAGCTGAGCGCAACGACGCTCATTGAAATCGAAAGGCTGGTTCGAGCACCGTATAAAACTTGGGAGTAAACGTCGGCGCCGTTTGAATCAAGTCCGAACCAGGCTTGAGCCGACGGCGGAGCAAAGCGATCGGCCAGCGAGAAATGATTTGGATCTTTAGTTGCTAAAAGCGGGCAGAGTGCCGCGACCGCGAGAATCAATGCGAAAGTAAAAGCGCCGATTCTCGCTAAGTTTTTCAAGAGAGTCTCAGTTTTGGATTTGCGGCAGCAGAGAGCAAGTCTGCGACAAAGTTTACGAGAGCATAAATCAGTGCGATGACAAGGACGACTCCTTGAACAACCGGATAATCACGATTCTGAATCGCCTGAAACAAAAGTGTGCCGAGTCCTGGCCAATCAAAAATAGTTTCGACAATGACGGTGCCGGTCAGAACTGCGCCAAATTGAAGAGAGGTGACCGTGATAATCGGAATCGCGGCGTTCGCGAGCGCGTGATGAAAATAAATTCGGTAAGCGGTGGCGCCCTTGGCTTTTGCCGTGCGAACGAAGTCTTCGCTCAGAGTTTCTAGCATCGCCGCTCTCGTGACTTGAGAGAGAATAGCGATCAGGCCCATTGAAAGAGTGACGGCGGGCAGAATCAGGTGCCGGAGACCGCCGCGCTCACTCACCGGGAGCCAGTCGAGCTTCATGGCAAAAACAAGAACAAGGAGGGGGCCGATCCAAAATGAGGGCACTGAACTTCCGGCCAGCGAGAAAACGCGGGCGAGGTGATCGAGAGCTTTGTGTTTTTTGATTGCCGCGCCAACGCCAAGCGGAATTCCAATTAAGAGCGCGAGAAACATGGCGGCGGTTGCCAATTCGAAAGTGGCCGGAAGTCTGACGGCGATTTCTTCGCTGACAGGTTTTCGAGTGGTGAAGGACCGGCCGAGATCGAGTCGTGCAATACGCGAAATAAAGTGCAGGTAGCGTGGCCCGATGGCTTGGTCAAGACCGAGTTCGTGTCGAAGTGCGTCCTTGTCGAGACTTGAAGCCTGTTCGCCCAGCATCAGATCAACCGGATCGCCTGGTACAAGTGTCAGCAGAAAAAATGTGATCGTAAGAATACCAACGAGCGCGGGAATTGAGCTCAGAATTCGCCGCACAAGAAACATCACTCGTCAGACACCGGCGGAGTTTGCGTGCCCTTGATGATGATCCCCTTTCCGCCCGGCACACCCTCGGTTTTGCCCGGGTTTGTTGACGGCGTACCTTCGAGAGTTTTTTGTTTCGACGTCTCGGATTTGATGGTTTCGATTTTTGTTGTCGAGGCTCCGCCGAGTGGTTCGCCGGCGGCTTTTCTTGAGACCGCGTTATCTTGACCCTTCGGAACTGATCCGAAAAGTTGTGCTAGCTGGTTTGAATTGACGCTCATGCCTTTAGTCGCTTCTTGAATGTTGGCCACAAGTTCGGTTGATATGCCCTGAGCAGCTGATTCAGTACCGATCACTTCGCCTTTTGGCGTGAAGTAGCTAGTGAACTGAATATTTTTATAAGTGTTTAAGATTTTAAAAGCGGTGACGCTTTTCATATTTTCTTCGGATTTTACGTAGGCTTCACCCTTATAGATGTTGCCGTCTTCTTCGGCGATGGCTTGGTACGAGTATTTGTTGCCGATCTTCACGCCGTCTTTTTGTTGGAGCATGAGGTAACCAAGGAAGCTTGCGAGAAAAGTTCCGGGCGCTATTTTTTTTGGCGTGAGGGCTTTTCTTTTTCCGTTTTCAAGTGATGAGCCGGTCATCGTTCCGTTTGCAAACGCAGCATCGACGATATGCACTTTTCCGCTCGCGAGTTCGGTGTACTGATAGCTGATCGGCTGCAGGTCGTAAGATGAACGCGCTTTCAAACTTTCGATCACGTCGTTAGCCGGCGCTTGAGTTTTTAGATAATAAACAGTCGCGTACTCTTTTGTGCGCGGGTTGAATTCAAAACGCTGAATGGCAT
>JAYTHQ010000262.1:0-3651 GCA_043732445.1 Bdellovibrionales bacterium
ATGAGAGTTTCAGACGTTTCGATACGGAATCCTGTCTTTGCCTGGATGTTAATGGCTGCCCTGATCGTCTTCGGGGCGGTGAGTTTTTCGCGCATGGGCGTGAGCCAACTCCCCGACGTTGATTTTCCGGTCGTCACGGTCACGATCACGCTTCAGGGCGCAGCCCCTGAAGTCATGGAGACAACGGTCGCTGACCCGCTTGAGGATCAGCTCACCTCGATCGAAGGTCTTCGAACATTGACGACCGTTTCAACGGTCGGCCAAGTGACCGCGACTCTCGAGTTTGAACTGAATCGAAATATTGATTCGGCCGTTCAGGATGTCACTTCGAAAGTAACGGCGGCCCAACGACGTCTACCGGCAAACGTTGACCCTGCCACGATTACGAAAACAAACCCCGATGATCAACCGATCATCTGGCTGGCATTGACGTCAAAAACAAAACCACTTCGCGAGATGATGGTGTTTGCTCGTAATTTCGTGAAAGACCGTTTCACCACCATTTCCGGTGTCGGCAACGTTGTGCTTGGGGGCTACATCGATCCCGCCATGCGTGTTTGGCTCAAGCCCGACGAAATGCGTAAGCGCAACATCGCTGTCACCGACGTCGTGGCCTCGCTCAACTCCGAGAGCGTCGAACTACCCGGCGGCGATTTCAATAACGACAAAAACAACTTAAGTTTACGCACACTCGGCGAAGCGAAATCACCCGACGACTTCGGTAAGATCGCCATCGCTCGACGTGCCGGCCTGCTCAACCAAGAGCCGGGCATGCTCGTGCACCTCAGAGACATCGCGACGATCGAGCCTGGCCTGGAGCAGATCACCCGACTTTCGCGCTTCAACGGCGTTCCCGCCGTCGGTGTCGGCATCGTTAAGCAAAAGGGCTCAAACGCCGTCGCGGTCGCGCGCGAGGTCAAAGCCCGAGTCGCTGAACTCGAAAAGACCATGCCTGAAGGTTACGAGATTCATGTTAATTTCGACACCACCAGATTTATCGAAGACGCAACCCATGAGCTCACGATGAACCTGATTTTCTCGGCGGTTCTAACGGCTTTGGCGTGTTGGGTCTTTCTCGGGAGTCTTTCGGCTACCTTCAACGTTATTTTGTCGATCCCAACCTCGATCATGGGCGCGTTCATCGTGCTCTATTTTATGGGCTTTACGCTCAATACGTTTACCCTTTTGGGCTTAAGCTTAGCGATCGGGATTGTCGTCGACGACGCGATCATGGTCCTCGAGAATATCTTCAGGCATAACGAAGAGGGGCTCGACCGCATGGAAGCCGCGATCGTCGGCGCGCGCGAAATCAGTTTCGCCGCGATGGCCGCAACGATCGCGATCGTCGCGATCTTTTTACCGATCGCCTTCATGTCTGGCGTTATCGGAAAGTTTTTCTTTCAGTTTGGCGTCACGATCACGGTCACGGTTTTACTCTCGCTCCTCGAAGCTTTAACGATCACACCGATGCGTTGTTCGCGGTTCGTTACGGTTCACAAACGAACTGATTTCATCGGCCGGCATTTCGAAGCCGGCATGGAAAAGCTCAGGGTTTGGTATACCCACTCGCTCGAGCTCTGCCTGAAACATCCATGGAAAGTCGTGGTGATCGCGACTTGCGTGATGCTCGCTTCGTTTATGACCGCTAAATTCATTCCGAAAGAGTTCTCGCCCGCTCAGGACCAGAGTATTTTCTTGGTCCGCGTGAAAGCCCGCGTCGACGCATCTCTCCCCTACACCGACGAATTAATGAAGCGCGCCGAAGCCGAGATGCGCACGATCCCAGAGATCAAACAAACCTATGTCGCGGTTGGCGGTTTCGCCGGCTCGGCTTACAACACCGCGAACGTTTTCGTGACGTTGTTTCAAAAAAACGAACGCCCTGTCGACAAACAAGCCGGGCACCGACTCTCGCAACAAGAGGTCATGGCCAAAGTTCGCGCCGCCCTTTCGAAGCTCGATAAAGGCTTGGTCGTCGCCGTCCAAGATTTGTCGATGCGAGGCTTCACCGCCAGTCGGGGCTTTCCGATCGAGTTTACAATTCGCGGCGATGATTGGGACAAACTCTACGGCACCGCCAAAGACATCATGGATGGTCTCGCAAAAAAGAATCTCGCAACTGATCTCGACACTGACTATCTTCTTGGAAAACCACAGGTCGAAATCACTCCCGACCGCGATAAAGCAGCCCTTCGGGGAATTAGTGTCAAGGATATCGGCACGACCTTAGGAGCGATGATCGGTAGTGTTCGCGTCAATCAATATACCGAAGGGGGACACCGCTATTACGTTGTGATGCAAGTTCAGCCTCAAGATCAGACGATGGACACGCTTCATAATCTCTACCTAGCGAACTCTGCCAACAGTCTCACGCAAATGAAGAGTGCCGTCGTCGAAAACGTAAAGCCCGCCATGCAGTCAGTCACTCGAATCGATCGCCAGCGCGCGATCAGCGTTTTCGCGAACCCGGCGCCGGGCCACTCGCAACAAGAAGCCCTCGATTATATCCAGAGTCGCGCCAAGGATTTACCCGCAGGCTACCGAATTGTCTTAAGCGGCAGCTCGCAAACCTTTAAAGAATCGTTCGACAGTTTGATCTTCGCGTTCATCCTCGGCCTTTTTGTCGCCTACATGGTTCTCGCCTCGCAATTCAATTCTTTCATCGACCCGGTCTGCGTTCTCGTTGCGTTGCCGTTTAGTCTCAGTGGCGCCTTCCTTGCGCTTCTCTTGACCCACCAGTCGCTCAACATCTACTCGATGATCGGCTTGATACTGCTGATGGGGATCGTAAAGAAAAATTCGATCTTGCTCGTCGAATTTACAAACACGGTTCGCGACCGCGGCCAAAAAGATGTGAAGCTCGCGCTTCTTGAGGCCTGCCCGATTCGTCTTCGGCCCATCATCATGACTTCGTTTGCGTGCATAACGGCCGCGATTCCCGAAGCGTTGCCAATCGGTCCGGGCTCAGAGACGACAATCCCTATGGCGATCTCGATTATCGGCGGAGTCACGGTCTCGACCTTTTTAACTTTGTTCGTTGTCCCTTGCGTGTATGAGCTCTTCAGCCGCATCAGTTACCGCGCAGAAAACAAACTCTTGATAAAGAACGCGTTCTTAAAAGTTGGCGATGAAGGCCTCGATAGTTAACTGCTGTCTTCGTCTCAGAACGAAACGCTTGTCGGCCCAGCCGTTAGCGTTCAGTTCCACCCTCATACTTGCTCGGCAATCCGACGCTGGCTAAAAGATCGTCGCTCGATTCAATTTCAGACGCCCGTCGGCTGGCTGCACAATTGCTTTGTTGAGAGTCATCGGGGGAACGGGAAATGAAAAAACAAACGACCACGCAGATTCTTTTGGTTTCGACTTCAATCTTAATGATGTCGTACCAGAATTGCTCGAAGATGGCTTTCCAGAGCGTGAGCTTGAATGAAGCTTCGAAGCTCGGTGACGAGGTGTTCGATGCCAATAACAAGGTCGCTGGCCTCGAAGGCGCTGATGGTCAGCCGTCAGAAAATTTGCGTGTGGGTTCGGCTTCTGATGCTGCCAAGAGCTTCGTGAAGGATTGCTCCTTACCGGTCACCTTACCTGACGGTTCTAAACAATCGCGATATGACTTTGAAAAAGCGGCGGCGTTAAAGCGCGCGATTGATG
>JAYTHQ010000263.1:0-11670 GCA_043732445.1 Bdellovibrionales bacterium
CGGAAGTTTAGTCAGAAGGGTTAGTTTGCGAAATCAGGATCTTGAATCTCATCGCCGTCAGTTTGTTGTCTTGGCCGTCGCGCGCGACGAGGCTTTGGCAACGGCATTGGCAAAACAGATTAAAACCTTCGGGTATCCGGAGACGACGGCGTCGCCGGCCGCCGGCTCAATTTCGCAGGCAATGAATCACTCGCCACACATTATTCTTTGTGATTACAACGCGCCCACTGAGATTGAAGATTACTTAGTCGCGATACGCGATGCAACGCCCCGGGCGTTAGTTATCGTCATGACGAGGGCTGATCAAAATTTATCGGCACTCGATTTGATTTCAAAAGGCCTTGCATACGACTCGGTGATCGCGCCGCTTGTTTCGCCGCTCGAACTCTCGCAAAAAATTGATCGAGCGGCCGCTGAACTTTACCGAGGGTTCGAAGCCGATCAATTGCGCGGCTATTTAACTCATAAAACGTCTGTTTTAACGGGTGACGGTGCGGTGCTTTCGTCGGATTTTTCAATCAATAAATATCTCCTTCAATTGGCTGGCACAAAGGAGATCGACGAAACGACGCAAGTCTTCATTGATGCTCTCTCGCACGAATGGTCGGGCGCGCCGGTCATTTACTTCAAATATCTCCCGACACACGCGTCTCTCCCGCTGGCCCAGGCGGCCGCGAGCCAGGTCGATCAATATCGCGGTTTCGGTCTTGATCTAAGGGACGAAACACCAATCGAACTGAACGCATTTTTTCGATCCCCAGAAAAAGCCGCGAAATTAAAGAAATTCGTGAAAGAAGTGTTCTCAACCGACGATTTTATCTCTTTCACGCACACGAATGAAGGCGAAACGTTGGGTCTGTTTGTTGGCCTAACGAAGAAGAGCGATGAGTTTTCCAACGTTCATTCTCGCGCGCTGGCGCTGAAGCGTATTTTTGAATTGGCGTTTAAGAAAAATATGACCCTCAAAGAAAAGTATGCGCTCGATGTCAGCGATACTTTGACAGGTCTGTTGAATCGCCGTCATTTTGCGCAAAAGCTTGAAGAAGAAGTTTCGCGCGCGCGCCGAATTTTGATGCCGTTGAGTTTAATCACGATTGATTGCGATCAGTTCCACACGGTCAATGAGCGACTGGGTTTACAGCAAGCCGACGCGATTTTAAAAGCGATCGCGACGATTTTGAGAAAGACAACTCGAGTCAGCGACGTGATCGCCCGCACGGGCCCCGATGAGTTTTCGTTGCTTCTGCCGCACACGGGGCATGTGGGTGCCGGGGTGAAGGCCGAAAGACTTCGGCGCCTGATTGAATCTACGAAATTTCCGCTGCTTGGCCCGCAAGCCGGATCAGTCACGGTCAGTTGCGGCGTCAGCGAATATCCGACCCTGAGCAGTGATCCCGATAGCCTGGTGAGTTCAGCTGATGAGGCGATTTCACAGGTTCGCGCGGTCGGAAACAAAGTTTGCTTGGCGACGCCTCCCGAGCATTTAAAATTAGACTTCACACCCCGAGAGACCACGTTCGACGAAATAGCGAGGAAGAGATGACATTAAGATCCTCAAGCTCGCTGCACTATCGCCGCTCGGTTGCCGAAATTGATTTACGGCGAATTGAGCAAAACTTTCTGGCTTTCAAATCTCTTTATCCTCCGGGGACTTTCATTTGTCCGATGGTAAAAGCAAACGCTTACGGGCACGGTGATGTCGAGGTTTCGAAGTCACTTCGGCACGCGGGAGCCAGCGCTCTCGGAGTTGCGTTGGTCGAAGAGGGCGAAAAGCTTCGCCGCAGCGGAGACAATGATCCGATTTTGGTTTTTGGACCTGCCGACGCGACGGCAAGTGAGGCGATGCTCAGAGAAAATCTCACGCCGGTCGCGAGTAGCTTTGATCAGCTCGACGGTCTCGTGAGTGCGCATTCTGTTTTAGGCATGGGCCGGCTAGGCCTTCATTTTGAGTTTAACACCGGCATGAATCGATTAGGTTTTGAGCCAGACGAGGTCCCTCGCCTTCGCAGTTGGCTAGCAGACCACGCTGATTTTAGACTCGATGGCGTTTGCACCCATCTCTATAGCGGTAACGACGCCGGCGAAAAATCGGGCGAGTCAAATTTGCAGCTCGAAGTATTTTCAAAAATAGTCGACGGCTTCAGCGACCAACGAGATTTAATCGTGCACACCTTGAATTCAAGTAGCTCGATTAATATCTGGAAGCGTCTTCAAGATAAAAAAGAAATGCCCCAATCGGCTCGCCGGGCGATGGGTCTCAGGCCCGGAATCGGAATTTACGGAGTGCCGCCTGGCAACGACGAGCACGCCTTGATCGGCTTAAAGCCCGTCATGACGGTCAAAACTCATATCGCAGGTCTTCACCGCATAAAAGCGGGCGAAAAAGTCTCGTATGGTCCGACCTGGACAGCCAAGCGAGATTCTCTGATCGCGACGCTGCCCTTCGGCTATGCTGATGGTTACCGACGTGGTTTGTCGAATAAGTCGAGCGTGTTGGTTCGGGGTCAGCGAGCCCCGCAAGCCGGAACGATTTGCATGGACTATTTTATGATCGATATCACCGACCTCGAAGCGGCGACTCCATTTAAGATCGGCGAAGAAGTCGTGCTCTTGGGCGAACAGGGTCGTGAGTCGATTACCGCAGACGAATTGGCGGGTTTGAGCGGAACGATCGCTTACGAAATCCTGACAGGGCTCTCGGATCGTGTGGCAAGGACGTATCTAAGATGAGTCGCATGTCGATCGCCTATGCGCAAAAGCGTCAGAAATTTAATGAAGGCTTCGATGCGTTCTTTACGGCGATCTGGACCAATATTGTTTCGTTCATCACGGCGACCGGAGAACTTTTTCGTTTTGCCGCTCAGTCCATCGTGCTGATGTTTCGCGCGCCATTTCGCTGGAACGAAATCGTTTCGCATATGGAATTTGTCGGTAATAAATCGGTGATCATTATCTGCTTGTCGGGGCTCTTTACAGGGCTTGCGCTCGCGTACCAGATTTATCTCGGGTTTAAGCGCGTGAATATGACCGCCTTAATCGGGCCGACCGTGGGGCTGGGAGTTTTTCGGGAGTTGGGCCCTGTTTTAACGGGCTTAATTGTGGCGGCGCGAGCAGGTGGTGCGATGGCCGCGCGCATCGGTACGATGCGGGTGACAGAGCAGATTGATGCACTTGAAGTGATGGGCGTCGACCCGGTTCAGTATCTCGTTTCTCCGCGCATTATCGCAGCGACGTTGGTAATGCCTCTGTTGACCGGCGTTTTCGATTTTGTCGCGATGGCCGGTTGTTGGCTCATTTGCGTTCACCTCTTCGGCATCGATGAGGCGTCGTTTTGGAGCACCATTAGAGAATGGCTCAAGCCGTATCATATGTACGAAGGCCTTTTTAAGGCCGCGATCTTCGGACTTTTCTTCGCGGTCATTTGCACAGAGCGTGGGTACAAAACAAAAGGCGGTGCCGAAGGCGTCGGCAATGCGACCAACGAAGGCGTTGTCACCAGCATGGTTCTCATCATCATTCTCGATTTCTTCGTCACAAATTTAATCAACGTCTTCTATAAATTTGAGAAACTGTTTTTTTCATGAGCGATGAAAAGCCAATGACTGAAAGTGCCATCGAACTGACGGATGTGAAGAAGACGTTCGACGGTAAGGAATTTGTCATGAACGGAATCAATCTCAAGATTCCGAATGGACAAATCACCGTCATTATCGGTTACTCGGGTACGGGCAAGTCGGTTTTGCTCAAACATATTCTTGGACTTCTAAAACCGACAAGCGGCTCGATCAAAGTCGCGGGCCGTGAGCTCACCGAGATGACTGATCAGCAGTTAACCGAAATGCGCCAAGGTTACGGAATGCTATTTCAGTACGCGGCTCTTTTCGATGACATGAACGCGCTCGAGAACGTGATGTTCCCGCTCAGAGAGCATCGCCGAAAAATGAAGCCGGCGGAAATGATCGAAATAGCCAAGGCACGCCTCCACGATGCGGGTCTCGATCCAAAACACTTCGAGAAACTACCCTCAGAAATGAGCGGCGGGATGCGAAAACGGGTCGGTTTAGCCCGGGCTTTAGCCCTGGACCCGCAGATTTTAATCTACGACGAGCCCACCACCGGCCTCGACCCCGTCTTGACGGAAATGGTGGATAATCTTATCGTGAGCACTCATAATTTACGCAAGGGCTCAACTTCGGTCATTGTCTCGCATGATTTGTACGCCGCGTTTCGAATCGCGGATCACGTCGCCATGCTTGATAACGGTCGTGTGCTTCTCTACGGAACGCCTGACGACTTTTTGCATTCCGAGATTGATCTCGTGAAACGCTTTGTCTCTAAAGGTGTTCGTAAGGAACTCACGCCGAAGAATGGTGAGACCACCGAAGCAGCATCAGAACCACCTCTTCGATCGACGGAATGAAATGAATTTGTTCTCGGCGCCAGAATTTAAAGTCGGACTCCTCGTGCTGATCGTGTCGGGAATGATTGCCGGCATGTCGCTTTCTGTCAGTACAGATTCGAGCTACCTGAGCTCGCACAAAGAACACTTTTTTTACCTCGAAGATGCTTCGGGCCTCGTTGAAAAGTCGGGCGTACGGATGGCCGGCATTCAGGTTGGTCTTGTTTCTAAAATTAAACTCGAAAACGGCCAGGCCCGGGTCGAGATGAGTCTTCAGGGCGATACGCCGCTGACGAAATCGGCCCGGATTGAAATTCGGCCGAACGGAATATTGGGTGATAAGCACGTCGAAATCGTGGCTGGCGATCCGCGCGATCCGCCGATGCGGGCTGGCGAACAGTTTCTCGTCGTCGACGACCGCGCCTCGATGGATCGCTTGATTAACGAAGTCGGCAAAATCACGAAAAATCTGACCGTCGTCGCCGAGAACATTAAAGCCGCGACTGAAGGCGACACCGATAAGCCGATCGGTCGCATCGTCAGTAATGTCGAGAAAATCACTAACGACCTGGCGCAGTTCACCGGCGGTCAAAAAGAGAACATCGCGGCTATTTTGGATAACTTGCGCGACACGACCGACACGCTCAACGACATGGTCAACAATGAGTCTGACGAAGGCTTAAAAGCGACGTTCGATCGAAGTCTCCACCGCGTTGATAACGCGATGAAAAACATCGAAGAGATCACGAATAAAGTGAACAGCGGCAAAGGCACAATCGGTAAGCTCTTAAACGATGAGCGTACGGTCGAAGAGTTGAATACGGCGATTGCTGGCGTCAACAGCTTCATCGATGCCGGCAGTAAACTTCAGACGAGTCTCGACTTTCACTCGAATTATTTGAATAACGATGCTCAAGCAAAAACGTATCTCAACGTTTTACTGCAGCCGGGTCTTGATCGCTATTACGAATTTGGAATTATGTCAGACGCAACCGGGGTCACGCAGAACACGACGACGACAACGACGGTGACCGGCGGCACGTCGACGGTGACCAAAGAGAACAAACAGTTTACGAATCAGATCAAGTTCAACGCCCTCTTCGCTAAAAATTTCTATAATTTTACTGTTAAGGGCGGAATCTTAGAGAACACGGGCGGCGCGGGTGCCGACTATTATTTGTTCAAGCGCAAGCTCCGGCTCTCGGTCGAGGCCTTCGACTTCTCGAAAATCAATCTCCGGGCTTTTGCGCGTTACTCCCTCTTCAGCGGCGTATATGTAAATGCGGGCGGAGAGAATTTAGCTGCTCAAGGTGGCGGAGCGGCGAATCCGTTCGTCGGTGCCGGGCTTTTCCTGACGAACGACGACCTCAAGCTGTTAATTACCAAATTGCCTTTCTAAGTCGACTGTTGGAGCTCTGTTCCATCGTCATTTGCAAGTGTGCTCACGCCATTTTTCTTTTCGTCTCATTCCGTTTGTCAGGTTAGTGAACGTGACGCTACTCTTGGCGCATGTTTAAAAATGCGCTCGTCAGCGTTTCTGATAAAACGGGACTCGTCGATTTTCTTAAACCGTACGTCGCGGGCGGCCTGAGGGTCGTCTCAACTGGCGGTACGCTCAAATATTTGCGCGAGAACGGAATCGCCGCGATCGATGTGGCTGAACAAACCGGATTCCCCGAAGTCATGGACGGGCGTGTGAAGACCCTCCATCCGCGTGTTCATATGGCCATCTTGGCGCGAAAGTCTCACCCCGAAGATCAAGAACTTCTAAAGGCAGAAAAGCTCGACGCGTTCGATCTGGTGATCGTCAATCTCTACCCTTTTGAACAAGCGCGCGCGCGCGGTGTGACGGGTGATGAACTGATTGAGTTTATCGATATTGGCGGCCCGAGCCTCTTGCGTGCAGCCGCAAAAAATCACGAGCGTTTAGCGGTCGTTTGCCAGCCGTCCGACTATCAATGGATTTCAGCAAAGAATGAGCTCACGCTGCATGATCGTCGTCGGTTAGCCGCTTCCGTTTTTCGATACACCTCCAGTTACGATGATCTGATCGCGAAAACGCTAAATAGCCATGAGTCTGAACGGCCGCTCACTTTAAGCGGAAAGTTGGTCAGCGAACTACGCTACGGTGAAAATCCGCAGCAAAAGGCATGGTGGATGAGCGACCCTACCGCCGCGAGCGGTTTGCAAGACGCGAAGATTCTCCACGGAAAATCGCTTTCGTATAACAATCTCCTCGACCTTGAGGCGGCGGTTTTAGCGGTTTCTGATTTCCAAGTTCCGTGCGTCGTAGCGGTGAAACATAACAACCCTTGCGGCGTCGGCACGCATCCAACACTCGTTGGTGCGGTTGATCGCGCGATCGCGGCCGATCCTACGAGCGTGTTTGGCGGCATCATCGCGTTGAATCGACCGGTCGATCTTGCCAGTGCTGAAGCCATGTCTAAAATCTTTCTTGAATGCATTATCGCGCCTGGATTTGAGCCTGCAGCGCTCGAGCGCCTTCAGAAGAAAAAAGATCTTCGTCTCCTTGAATGGGCCAAAATGGTCGAGCCGCGCGCCGATGAATTGCAGTTTCGTTCGATCATCGGCGGCTATTTGGTCCAGACGCAAGATCACGTCGATGCGTTTTCGAGCGATTGGAAAGTCATCGGTGATGCGCCGACTCCTGACATTCGCCGCGATCTTGAGTTGGCCTGGAAGGTTTGCGCGCGTTTGAAAAGTAACGCGATCGCGATCGCGTCTGACGGGCGCACCGTTGGTCTAGGTATGGGGCAGGTCAACCGGGTCGATGCGGTTAGACAAGCGCTTGAGCGAATGAAAAAGGATCACGGCAACGTTTCGACGCCGTGCCTCGCAAGCGACGCCTTCTTTCCGTTTCCAGATTCGATCGAAAAGGCCGCCGACGCCGGAATTCGGTGGGTGATTCAGCCGGGCGGGTCGATTCGTGATGAAGACGTACTAGCCAAAGCGCACGAACGAGGCGTTAATATAGTTCTAACGGGACGACGTCACTTCCGTCATTGACGAACATTTTTGGCAGTCGAGAAGAGCATCATGACCGGCACGCTGAGTCCTACATCTCAAGGCCCTTGGTTAGTGAAAAGCGGCGAGCGCATTCTCGGTCCTTTTACGACCGATAGCTTGGGTCAGCTTCTTCGCGAAAAAGAAGTCGTGGTAATCGACGAAGTGATGTCACCGCAAAGTCGGTGGGCCTACCTTCGCGACGTTCCGGTTTTTCAGGAGATTGTTGAAGAAATTCGGCGTGGCCTGATGCAGTCGCGAGAAGACACTGAAGTTCAAGGCTATACGGCCACGGCAAATGTACGAACCGAAGTCGTAACTTTGCCCGGTACGCCATCGCCGGTCGCAACTTCCGCCGCGGTGATCCCGATTCGCCGACAGTTAGAGTCGACTCTTGAGGGTTCGGCAGAGCCGTCTGCGCAGCGAGCCGCGCCGAAAAGTGTGATGACTCCCCGAGACCCGACGAGAGAAAGAGCGATCATTGACGAACTGCCGCGCAGACCCAGCAAATCTGGGGTGATTGTCGGCACGATCGCGTTAATAGCTGCGGTGAGTTTCATTCTGTATTGGGTCGCTCACCAGCCGCGGCAACAAGCGACGACGGCGAATACAGATCATCTTCAAACGTTGGCTTCAGTCGCTTGGAAACGCGGCGAGTTCGAGCGTGCGCTTGAACTCTATCGTTCGATTGACCGCGCGAAGCCGGCGCAGCCCTTTGTTTCGGCAAGACTGGCAACACTGATGATGAAGCTTGATGGCCAAACGGTCGAAGCGAAGCGCATTGTTGAATCGGCGCTACCGAACGCGACCGATGCCGAGTCTAAATCTGCCCTCGAGATGGCGGCAGGATTGGCGGCATTACAGAGCGACGACGCAACAGAAGCAGCTGCGCATTTTGCGTTGGCCGGAACTTCCTGGATCGCCTCGTTCGATCAAGGCGTTGCGCAAATGACTTTAAAAAACTGGCCAGCGGCCATTCAGCTTTTTGAAAAATCGGGCGACCAAGCCGTCGCGCTTTTAATGTTGGGGCGCGCTCAGCTAGCTTCGGTCGAAAATGGTGTGAATCAAACGGCCGCTCAGCAATCGGCCGATGCTGCGCTTCGAAAAGCACTTCGTGCCTCACCCGATTTTCAACAGGAAGTTTTGGTGTTGGCGGCTGCGAATGACTTACAGATGGGTCAAAGAAAGATCGCCAGCGCGAAAATTGTCGACGCGATCGATACTGATCCAAATCAAACCAGCGACCACTTTCACGATCCTAGTTTAAGTCTCGAATTCGTTTCGTGGTCGAAATTCATTTCTGTTTGCCGGTCGATCCATCAGGACATGAATTCGCATGCTTCGGCGGCACTTCTCGGCCTGTGCTTGGCAAAAGCGAGTCAGATTGAAGATGCGACTAAATTCATCGAGCAGGAGTTGATGAAGGCACCCGGCGATGGGCATCTTCATGCAGTCAATGCGTACCTTCATTTGCTCGCCGGACGTGAAGAAGCGGCGCGTGCCTCGCTGACTTTAGCTGCAAAAAACGGAAACCCAAGGCTCGCGCAGATTCTGAATGCGCGACTGTGCGCGCGTGACGGTCTAGAGGCTTGCGCCGAGGACGGCTGGGCAAAACTTGCGGCCGATTCGCACGCGCTGATTGCCGCTCTCGTTGGTCTCGCGCAGGTGCGCGAACAACAGGGTGATCAGGCCACCGCAAACGCTTTGATGGTGAAGGCCGATAAACTCTCGCCGAATTATCTTCCGCTCCTGCGAATGCGCGAAGAGGCATCGCGATGAAGAACGCGGTTTCGATTTTTTGCATCGCGTTCGGTCTTTTTGCGATTTCAAGTTGCAAGAATGAGCCAGGATGGAAAACCGAAACCTATGAAGAGCGTGCCGTCAAACCGCAATCAGGTGAAGTGAAAATTCCTGCCGGTTTGTGGTCTCGCGTGACGGCATTAACCGTCGTAAAACCACCACCTGGTCATAAAGAGGCAGCCGACAGCGGTGAAGCGATACATCCCGAAACAGCTGTCGAACCCCTTAAAGTTTATTTGATCGAACGCAACAAGGGCGTTTTGAAAGGCCATAACGTCGCGCTTTCGTTTGCGGCTGGCGGTGGCGAGCTTGACCTGCATGATTTTGTTCAGCCTTTGCGCGGCAGTTTCTTTGTTGCATTTGAATTCTTGCCGGCAATTCCAAATGCCGACACGAAGGTCTTCTTTCTTAGCAATTCGGTCGTTCGAAAGTTGGGATCTGATACCGTCGGATCTGGCTGTGATAAGTACTTCGACCTCACGAAAACCATAGCCAGCGCCATGAAAAAAAATGGTTTTCTAGTCAATACGTCTGACCAAAGGCATGTCAGTGCCCTCGTGGGAACCTATGTTTTCGTCAGTACCTATGACGGCAAGCTCCACCTTGCTAGCTTAACTATTCACGATGAGGAACATCGCGCACTGCAGTGCCGTCATTGAACGTAGCTCCGTTTGTCGGCTAGACTCTACCAATGACCGACCTAGCAGCCCCTGCACCGCCAAAAATCTTTGTTCGTGACCTTCAGGATAAGCAGACGTTTCAGAGCTGTTTTTTGGCGCGCGATAAAACTTTGCTGAACGGTAAAAACGGCAAGTCTTACATCAGTGTCTATCTCACCGACCAATCGGGCGCGGTCGATTGTCGTATTTGGGATAACGTTGAACCCCTCAGCGACGCATTTCAAACTGGCGATGTTGTGAAGGTGAAGGGCCAAGTTCAGATCTTTCAAAATCGCAAACAGGTCGTCATTCATCGCCTTGAGCGTGCAAATCCCGAAGATTATGAGATGGCAGATTTGGTCAGCGCCTCTCGCCGGGTACCCGAAGAGATGATGGTCGAACTCGTTCGCATTGCTGAATCCATGCAGGATCCGTCGATTCGACAGTTGGTGCTCGATTGCTTAAACGATCCCGAGATTCGCCCCCGTCTTTTAAAGGCCCCTGCCGCAAAAACTATTCATCATGCTTATCAAGGCGGCTTGATTGAGCACGTACTTTCGATTTGCGGAATCATGAAGTCACTCCATGCTCATTACGCAGCCCAGGGTGTTGAGATGAAACTCGATTACCTTTTGTTCGGCGCGATCTTTCATGACCTTGGCAAAATCTGGGAGCTCGAGCCCGAAGGCGGCATCTCGTACACGGATAAGGGTAAGCTGCTCGGTCACATGATGATGGCTGTTGAGCTCGTTGAAAAGAAAGCCTCGAGAATTTTTGGTTTTTCTGAAGAAACCAAAGATCATCTCAAGCATATTATCTTGAGTCATCATGGTCGACTCGAATACGGGAGCCCGAAAGTTCCCATGTTTATCGAGGCTTTTCTGGTAGCCGCCATCGACGATCTCGACAGTAAGATGAACACGATCGCGATGTTTATAAAATCCGAGCGCGACGCGGGCGCTGACAAATGGTCGAAGTTCAATCAACTCTTTGAACGTTATTTTCTGCTCAGGGTTTAAAGTGATTCACGGAATGCTCGACTTTTTATCAGCCTATAGACGTTACGACCCAGCAGCAAAATCGACTCTCGAAATCGCGTTGCTGTATCCGGGACCGCGCGTCATGTTGTTTCATCGCTGCGCTCATTGGTTTTACAATCGACGGCTCACTTTTATCGCGCGCCTAATTTCGGAACTCGGTCGGTTTTTAAGCGGCATCGAAATCCATCCGGGCGCGAAGCTAGGCAAGCGGCTCGTCATTGACCACGGCACGGGTTTGGTGATCGGTGAAACCGCTGAGGTCGGCGATGATTGTATCTTGTTTCACGGCGTCACTCTCGGAGGTACGAAGTTTGATCCGGTGAAGCGCCACCCCACGATTGGCAATCGCGTGTTAATCGGGACGGGTGCTGCCATCTTGGGGCCGATCACGCTCGGAGATGATTCTCGCGTTGGGGCAAACGCGGTTGTCACGCGATCGGTCGACGCCGGCGTCACGGTTGTCGGCAATCCTGCTAAGCCTATCTAAATTTAGATGTTTTTTTGTTATCGTAATGACGCTGGCATCACAATTGCGATCGTTAATTGAGTGAGGCGCGATCGCCTGTTAGGGTCTCGAATCAGGAGATATCCATGAAATCAAAGCTCATCATTTTGTGTTTAGCATTTTCGGCCTTATCGCTTTCGGTTTCAAAAGCCGAAGCCAAATCGGGCGGGCCTTTCGGCGTCGGCATTGTTCTCGGGGATCCAAGTGCTTTGACAATGAAATATGAGATTGATGAGACGAGCG
>JAYTHQ010000264.1:0-3630 GCA_043732445.1 Bdellovibrionales bacterium
GCAGGTGTGCTCCTTCGGATACGTTAACTTTCGCCGCTGGCGAAAGGCTTAAGTGCAGGTGGGCTAGGAAGCCTTGGTTTATCGCCAAGGCTTTTTCTATTTTTGCGACAGAGGCTTCGTTGCCTTGACCCTCACGTCGGCCTTTCAGTAGTGTCGCGAGCATGAATGGATTCCCGATTGAAGTGCTTTCGTTAGCGGCAGGCGCCGCGATTTTGATTCTCGCGGTCGTGCTCGTGTGGATCTCTGTCCGAGTCACTGAAAAGCGCCGTAAATCGAAGAGTCTCGAAGGTCAGACGAGCGTCGCGCTTGAGCCTTCGCAGCCGCTTCCGGACGCGCACGCGACAGATAAACACGACGAGCCCAAAGCGCTTTCGTCGGCGCTTTCGAATACACGTGGCTCAGTCTTCGGTCGTCTGAAAACGATGTTCAGTGCAAAGCCGCAACTGACCTCGGGCGAGCTCGACGATCTCGAAGAGATTCTTTACACCTCAGATCTCGGTCCGCAAACAGTGCAGCGACTCATGCAGGCCGTTGAGGCTAAATTAAAAACTGACGGTGGTTCAGGCTTCGATGCCGTGCGATCAGCGCTCAAGGTCGAGATGAACGAAATCTTCGATGGGATTAGTCGATCAGTTGCAAACGAGTCTTCGATCGACGGTCTAGAGCAATTAAATATCTGGAACCGCAAACCTGCCGTGCTGATGGTTGTCGGGGTGAACGGCGCGGGTAAGACGACAACGATCGGTAAACTCGCGAGTCGAATTGGGCAGTCCGGTCGCAAAGTGCTCGTCGCGGCAGGCGATACGTTCCGAGCAGCCGCGGGCGACCAACTCAAAGTTTGGACCGAGCGCGCACAGGTCGAGATTTTTTCGCCAGACGGTGTTTCTGACCCATCTGCTGTCGCGTACCAGGCGATCGAGCGCGGCCAAAGAGAAGCCTTCGATGTGATCATTATCGATACTGCTGGCCGCCTTCACACTCAAAAAGGCCTGATGGAAGAGCTCAAGAAAATGCAGCGAGTGATGACGAAGCTCATCCCCGACGCGCCTCATGAGTGTTTGTTAGTCCTCGACGCGAACTCCGGTCAAAACGCCCTGATCCAGGCCCGTGAGTTTAACCAAGCTCTCGGCGTCACGGGAGTCGTTTTGACCAAGCTCGACGGTACAGCGAAGGGCGGCGTAGCCGTTGGTTTAGCTTGTGAATTGAATCTCGAGATTAAATTGATCGGAGTCGGCGAGGGAATCGCCGATTTACGCCGCTTCTCCTCGCGTGAGTTCGTTGATTCGATACTTTAGACTTTGTAGGGCGAAGGTCTCGTGACGCCAGTTAGCTAACGCGCCGCAAAGATAAATCGAGCCTGGTCGCTTACCTGCTTTTCGTTTAAGCTTTGAAACGTGAACGAGACTATCCAGACCGAGACAAGCACCGCCAAGCGTTCAAAGACTTTTGAAGTCCAGATCGCGGGCGTTTCTTTGCGATTGAAATCCTCACATGATGAACAGACGGTGAAAGAACTTGTGCGCCTCGTAGATGAAAAAATCCGCGAAGCCCTTCCCCTCACAAAAACAGGTTCGATCCAAAACGCTTCTATCCTAGCGTCTCTCAATCTCGCTGAAGACTACCTCATGCTCAAACGCAAAACGCTCTCTGAACTTGATGGCTTAGAAGCCAAAGCCCAGAAAGTGATCTCGGAAATGGAAAGTACTCGGTCACACGCTCCGATCAAGCTCGAGAACTAACACCAGTTCTCTGAAGCGTTTGACCGGAGCCTCAAGACTTGAGGATCTGATGCTTTCGAAGACCGTCCTGCGCCAAGCGTTTCGCACGAATTTAAGTCGTGACGATCATGATGCGGCACTTATCGCCACAGCCACGAGCGCACTCTCAAAACGACTCATCGAGTTTTTGAAAAGCCAAAGCGGCGTCTGGGCTGGTTTTGAGCCTTTGGGATTTGAAGCCGACGTGCGCGAAGCGCTGGCGGCATCGACGCATCTTCGGTGGGCTTATCCACGCGTTGAACACGAGAACACGCTTTCGTTCTACGAAGTTTCGTCGCGCCCGGAACTCGTTAAAAATCAGTTCGGCATTTGGGAACCAGATCCGACAACGGCCAAGCGCGTTCACCTCGACGAATTCCACGGACTCTTGATCCCTGGACTCGCCTTTGACTTAAATTGCAATCGACTCGGGCGCGGCAAAGGTTTCTACGACCGCGCGCTCGCCGAGATCATTAAACGATGTGCGGCCTCAGGCCGCGGTACGAATCAACCACTTAAAATCGGAATCGCGCTTGAGCGCCAGGTTTCTGCAGCGGAGCTGCCTCGCGATGCCCACGACATCGCGATGGACTTGGTCATCACCGAAAAGCGAACTCTGAAGGGACCTGTTTCATGAATGACGTTATTCTCTCTGTTGTCTTAGCCTTAGTCGGCCTCTGTGTCGGAGCCATCGGCATGCTCTTTTACAAAAAGACGGTCGACGAAAAATTAAAAAAGGGCGCGTCGATCGAGGCCGAAAAAATCGTCGCGAAAGCTCGCGCCGATGCCCAAAGAATCGACCGCGATTCCAAACAGCGTGCGAAAGATTTTGAAGCCCGCTCAAAGAAGCAGGCCGAGACCGAAATTCAAAAGCAACGCCAAAAACTTCAGCAAGAAGAAAAGTCGCTGACCGACAAAGAAGGCAAGCTCGACAAAGAATTCCAGAGCAAAGAAGGTGAGCTCGAGCAGCGTCTGCAAGAGATCGCGGCGCGCGATGAGAAGATCAAAATCGCCGAGAAGCGAATGCAAGAACTCGAAGCCGAAGGTCAGCGCAAGCAAGCTGAGCTTCAGTCGCGCATTGAGGCGGTATCGGGACTTTCGGCGGCTGAAGCAAAACGCGAGATGATCGAAGCGTTAACGGCCGACGTTCGCAACGACGCCTCCAAACGCGCAATCGAGATTGAAGAAGAAGCGCGCACCGAAGCCGAAGCGCGGGCTAAGCGCATTATTGCGATGGCGGTCGCACGCTATGCGTCTGAGTACACATCTGAGCGCACCGTTACCGTTATTAATCTTCCGAACGATGAGATGAAGGGCAAGATCATCGGCCGCGAAGGCCGAAACATTCGCGCGATGGAAGCGGCGACGGGAGTCGATTTAATCGTCGACGAAACACCTGAAGCCGTTGTTATTTCGTCGTTCGACCCCGTTCGCCGCGAAGTCGCGCGCAAATCACTTGAAAAATTAATGGAAGACGGTCGTGTTCATCCGGCGCGAATTGAAGAAGTGACCGACAAGGTCAAAAAAGAAATCTTTAAGGCCATGAAAGAGGACGGCGAGAAAGCGATTTTTGATTTAGGCCTCGCCGGCGTTCACCCCGAGATCGTCAAAGTTTTGGGTTCATTGAAATACCGTTCGACGGTTTCTCAAAACGTGCTCGAACATTCGATCGAAGTCGGCTTCCTGGCGGGCATGATGGCGGGCGAATTAGGTCTCGATGCAAAGCGCGCTAAGCGCGCGGGCCTTTTGCATGACATCGGTAAAGGCCTTGATCATACGATCGAAGGCTCGCACGCAGTTGTCGGCGCAGAGTTCCTAAAAAAATTCGGCGAGAACGATCAGATCTGCCACGCGGTTCGCGCACATCACGACG
>JAYTHQ010000265.1:0-3610 GCA_043732445.1 Bdellovibrionales bacterium
GGATTTCTCGACGGCCTCGGCTTAAAGGGTTCAGTCTATTACACAAGCTACGATGATCTCGTCGATACTCAAAGTAACGGAACAACATCGACAAAAGTAAACGCCGGCGAAGCGCGCACCTACGGCGCCGAAGCCAACGCCGCCTACGGCTATAAAATCTGGTCGGCTTCTGTCGGTTACAACTACCTCGACTCAAAAAATCTCACCTCAAACGAACCGCTTCGTTTGTCGCCGCGGCATCAAGCGGTGATCAGCGTTGCGCAACTTCTCGGACCTGTTCTTCTTGAGGCAAAAGAAACCCTCTGGAGTTCGTTTTATGACCGAGACACACCGAGCACGCTCAAAGAACTACCCGCATGGAAAACGTTCGATCTGACTTTCCGAACACTCGGTCTGACAGACTGGGAGTTTCGTGGCGGAGTCTTAAATCTCTTCAACGAAAGCCGCGAACTTACGTACGGCTACCCCGAACCCCAGCGGCGAGTCTTCGCCGGCGCCTCGCGGTCGTTTTAAGCCGCCCACAACATTTCAAAGCACATCTTTCAAAGAACCGAATTTTCTTCATTTTCGCTATGGCCAAGACCCCGCCAAATCCGCTAAAAGTACCGCCCGTACCTTCATCAACGGCCCCATTTTTGGATCACCACTCAGACTGAAAGCCCCGGAGGCCTTATGCAAAAGCGCGATCTTCCAACTCAATCTCCTGACGAGCGTGACGGAACGCAACGTTCACTCGGCTTCGTCGGCCTCTCGGCGATTGCGCACTCGGCACTCCTGATCGGCGTTCTTCTCGCGCCTAGTTTCAAAACTCAAATGGGAGAAATTGCCGGCAACGAAGCCGGCGCAACGCTTGAGATGAAAGGCGAAACGTCAGCTACTGCCGAAGCCGCCGCGAACGCTTCGCAAACGACAGAAGTTTTATTAGCCGATGCGAACGATCTAACAGCAGCTGCACTCCCCGTAGAAGCAAAGCCCATCGAGGCCGCGCAAGTGCCGGCGCCGAAACCCAAGGTCGCACCCGCAATTATCGAGGAAGACATTGCAGTCACCGAAGCACTGGTTGAAGCACGTAAAAAAATTCAGCCTGAAACTCCCGCCGAAACAAAAGTCGCGGCTAATGAGCCGGCTAAAACCGCGCAGCTCGATTCTGACGATGCAGACGACGAAAAGGTCGAAGAGCCAGCCGACGACACGCCAACAACTGAAGCCGGTCCGTCTGCCATCGTAAACGCAAAACCTGATGCTGCAGCTGGCTCAGCAGGCCTCAGTCAAAATCTGGGCACGACTTCATCGACAACATCTGGAGCGTCGACCCCAGCTGGCACAGCAACCGGCACCACTACAAACTCAAGTGGCAACTCGCCCGGCCGACTTTCAGTTCCGCTCGGCGTTCCGATTCGCGATGCGCGCTCGCTCATCGCGATGAACGGAAATGCGAAACCCGTCTACCCACTCCCGGATAAACTCGCGGGCCGCCAAGGAACGACCGTTCTCGTTGGCAGCATTCGCGCCGACGGATCAGTTGCGCAAGTGGCGATCGAAAAATCATCAGGTTCAAGAATGATGGACGAATCTGCCGCGAAGGCTTTCAAAGGCTGGCGCTACCAGGCCGGACAAGAAGGATTCGTGAGGTTACCAGTCCAATTCCAATTAGTCGGCGACGCGAAAGAAGTGCCAGCGCGCCTGAAGCGCCAATAACATGATGGGCGAACACAAAATGGAGGGAGCTAGCCAGCGACCGACAGCGGAGGCGGAGCCGTAGCGAACACAAAGGACTCTTACTTATCGCCGAAGAGCTCTTTATCAGTTTTAGTCGTACCTTTAGTACGCAAAGCGGCGCGGCGTTTTGGGTTTGTGCTGTTGTGCTTACGCTCGCGAATTTTTTCTGTGCGCTTTGTTTTCGAAGCCATCTGAAATCTCCTTTAGCTCTAACGGAGCGAAATGGTTATCAAAGCGGCGTCCACAAGTCAACGAGGTGCCGGACGCCGCCCGTGATACGAATGTCTTTTTGGAATGAGTAATCGACCGACAATCGAGGGCCGTGAAACCCGATTCCCGCAGTTATATCCGTCTCATCCGAGACTTCCAGGCACTGCGCCCCAATCCGAAAAGCAAACAAAGGGTTAAAGAACGATTCTAGACCCACCAGCACATTAGTGCGGCGATCCTGAAACGGCTGAATGTCAGGTCGCACAAGGTCGAGCCTGAGACGTAAAATATCGGGAAATACGTAGTGAATCCCTGCTGCATAGGTCGGATTTAAGCGGCGGTCGGCGCTCGCGGTCGACGCCGCAACGGGCGCGATGTCGTAGCCCACAAGGCCAAACCCGATCGAATCGCCCGGATTAAAAATAAAACCCAAATTGCCGTTCACTTGCGTGTCATCACGGCCTTGACCCGACTGGGTCAGGTAGTGAGCGGCCACGCCCATCGCGAACATCGGATACACCATTCCGGCGAGCGTCAGTTGGTAATCTTGATCCGTACGCGAACCCAGGCCCATTGGTAAATCGATGGTTTGTCGATAAAACGAAAATGCGCCCGGAATGATGTTGGTGGTTGTTCCGTCGGCGATCTGAAGGGCGTAACGGTTGTAGCCACCTTCGCGTGGGTGATCACCGCGTGAAAAATGACCGCCAAAATAATATTCACGAAGATGCGCTACGGTTGCCGGATTTAAAAAAGCCGACTCTCCGCCATCGATCGCCGCGCGCCCCGCACCACCCATCGCGCCAGCGATCGTCGGTGTAAATACTTGCGATTTAGCGGTCAGCGAAACGAGGAGAAGACTGAAAATGAAGATTGAATGGCCAATGAACGACATCGGGTCACCTCGGGTGACCTATGAAATCTTATTTCTGAGTTTAATGTCAATTGCGGTAGCAAGTACTAGCGTATTGAACGCAATTTGAATTGCCAGCGCCGTCAGTTCCGCACGCGTCGCCCATCGAATACTTAATATCGGTGATCGGGCCGTAACAGCCTGCTCCAGCGTGCTTTGGAATCATGCATCGGCGCGCAAGATCAACGTACCAGTCCTCCACTCGAAGCGTGTTACGAACGAGTTTTAATTCAGGCGTCAGCACTTGCGGATCGGACTGCCGAACGCAGTTCGCGCCGGCTTTTCCTAAATCTTCGAGGCGTACGATTCTTAGCTGCAACGTCGCCGGGCACGTCCACGATGGTAGTGGCGACAACGTCGTTCCATCGAGTGACGACTCATTAATCGCCGTCACCGTGTTCCGAGGATAAGATGTGTAGAGTCCCGAAACCGCCGGTTGCGAAAATGTCGGGATGTAGCCACGCCCATAAACGACGACTTGTTTATTAACGGTTGAGCCCTTGGTCACGTCGGCGGGTGACCGCGCGTTGAAGTCCGTGCCGTTCGTGTAAGTGACCGCGAGCATGCCCGCACCGGTACTGCCGATGCCTTGCGTGAAATCGCGGACATCTTGCACGACCGCCGCACCTTGCGTAAAATACAAACTTCCTTCTAGATAATAACCACCGGCAGAACCGTTGCGGATATGTTTCACGCGACCGTTGGCGGGATTCTGAACGAGAGTCTGCGAAATATCAGACGCGCCCAAAGTCCCTAGCATGTTGAAAT
>JAYTHQ010000266.1:0-3598 GCA_043732445.1 Bdellovibrionales bacterium
ATTCAAATCGCAAGAGTCTCAAATTTTAGCTCGTTTGCTGAAATCGTCGCGGCGAATTCGCCCGAGTGGATCAGGCTGGCAAATCGTGACGTCGCGCAAGGCTTGGTCGCACGCGGAGGCGGCGTTAAAGAGATTCGGCTTCGCAAAGTACCGCGCGGCGACGGCGGCACCATGGCCGTGCTTCACGTGCTCGCAGATCCTTGCGACGCGATGGGCGCCAACATCATCAATCAAGTGTGCGAGTATTTGAAAAGCTTTGTTGAAGCGGCGACCGGCGAGACGGTTTCGATGTGCATTCTGTCGAACCTTGTTGATACCAAGCTCACCGTTGCGAACGTACGGATGCCGAAAATCGACCCGGAGCTTGGCCGTAAGATTGAAGAAGCCTCTCTGTTCTCACTTCAAGATCCTTATCGTGCAGCGACAAATAACAAAGGTGTTCTGAACGGCATTGATCCGATCTTGATTGCGACCGGAAATGATTGGCGCGCAGTCGAAGCGGGTATTCACGCTTACGCGGCACGCGACGGCCAGTACCGCTCGATCACGACCTGGAAAATGGTGGGCGACACGCTCGTTGGCCGCTTTGAGGCACCGGTCGTGGTGGGAATCGTTGGCGGTGTCACGACGCTCCACCCGACGGCGCAGCTATCGCTGAAAATGATGGGCATTACGCACGCAACTGATCTCTCGAAAATTTGCGCGGCGGTCGGTTTGGTGCAAAATCTTGGTGCCTTAAAAGCGCTGACGACAGTGGGAATCACCGAAGGCCACATGAAGCTTCACATCAAAAATTTGACGCTCGGATCAGGTGCGCTCGAACGTGAAGTCCCGCTTGTTCAAAAACGCCTCGAAGAAATTTTGATGCTCACAAAGCGCATTACGCTGTCGAATGCGGTCGAAGTTTTGCGCGAAATCCGCGCGGCGGCGACCGGCACAAGCGTTTCGGCGCCCGCACTCGCGCCCGGAAAAACCCCCATCGGGGATTCGAAGTCTTGATTCTCTCGGTTCCCGCCAAAACATTTTTGCTTGGCGAGTACGTCGCGCTCGACGGTGGCCCTTCGATTTTACTTTCAACTGAACCTCGCTTTGAACTTCGCGTTCGTGCGGCAACTGCAACCGCCGCACAAACAGACGTGCGACTCCCTTTTCACCCGCAATCGCCGGCCGGACTTTACTTTGATAAACACCGCGACGACTTGAGCGCTTGGTCTTACGAATTTCGTGATCCTAGCGGGGGCAAGGGAGGCCTCGGGGCGTCGAGCGCACAGTTCGCGCTTCTGTATGCTTTTCAACACGACGGCGAGTGGCGAGGCGGCGTCGACACGCCGTGGGCTTCGGTACTGAAGGACTACCGCGAGTGTGCTTGGAATGGCGAAGGCGTGCCGCCGTCTGGCGCTGATATTGTTTCGCAACTCTCTGGCGGAGTGACGTGGTTTGACGGCCGTTCGTTGATGGTCGAGTCGATCACGTGGCCATTTCCTGAGCTTGGTTTCACGCTCCTTCGGACAGGGCACAAGCTGACAACGCACGAGCATTTGCGCGCGGGAACGGTGGCGCCATATGAGGTCTTGCGTACCATCGTGCTCGAAGCTCGCAAGGCATTCACGTCGGTAGATGACTTGCGTTTGGTCGAATCGGTGAACGCGTGTGCGTTGGCCTTGCGACAATCAGGCTTGACCGCAACGGCGACGACCGATTTGCTAGATCAGATGAGAGATAACCACGAACTTTTTTATGCAGCCAAAGGGTGCGGAGCCATGGGCGCCGATATTATTTTAGCACTGCACGCGCGGGCGACTGCGCCCGATGTCAGTCGTTGGGCCGCGGGCCGCGGCCTTGAGGTTTGTGGTTCGCACGAGACACTCTCCTCAGGCCTTGAAAAATTTCAAGATCTCCCGAAGCCGATATGATTGAACAAAGCCGCCGCTGGACAGCCGACGCGCCCTCAAATATTGCGCTCATCAAGTACATGGGAAAAGTTGAAGGCGATCCGACTCTTAAAAACCGGCCGACCAATACGTCAGTGTCGTTTACGCTCCCGCATCTTCGAAGCTTCGTGCAAATTCAGCACGATTCCGACTTCGATGTCGACTCCTGGGAGCCGCTGACACATTTCAAAGAAAAGAAATTCGCACCGCTTGAATTGAGCGAACAAGGTTCAGCGCGTTTTCTGGCGCACCTAGCGCTTCTAAAAAATCATTTCCATTATTCGGGTGGCTTCAAAGTTCGCTCGGCCAATGATTTTCCGTCTGATTGCGGGCTCGCTAGTTCGGCGTCGAGTTTTGCCGCGCTCACCAAAGCCGCGCTCATTGCCCTCTCGGAATTAACTGGTCGGCCGACGCCAACCGTCGCCGAAGCTGCCAACTGGAGTCGTCTGGGCTCGGGTTCGTCGTGCCGCTCGTTTTATGAGCCTTGGTCGCTATGGACTCCCGCCGACGTTCACGATGTTCCACAGCTGGCCCGCTACGGCGATCTTATTCACCAAGTCGTTGTCGTTAATGATTCTGTTAAAAAGGTTTCGTCGTCTGAAGCGCACAAGCGAGTGACTTCGAGTTTGCTTTTTGCCGGACGCCCCAACCGCGCCGATGTGCGCGCTTCTGATTTCGTAAAAGCGCTCGAACAAGATAAGTGGGAAGAAGCATTTGAAATCGCCTGGACCGAATTCTGGGATATGCATGCTCTGTTTGAAACGTCGTCACCTCCGTTTGGATATATGACCGGCGGCACGCTCGATGTTTTGAACTTCGTTCGCGATCAGCTTTGGGCCAAAGACGGCAACGGGCCCCTCGTGACGATGGATGCAGGCCCAAATGTGCATTTGCTTTATCAACACGATCACCGCGGACAGCGACAAGCGAACGCAGTGTTAAAATTCGCTGTTCCGCGCTTCAAAGTTTATTCGTCGGAGGTTCAGCGGTGAGCATGAGTACACCGACGTTTGGGTCGTCGAGCTCAGGGCTTGCGACCGCGAATCAGCCTAGCCTCACAACGGTCGTTTTTGGAAAGTCCATTCTGGCTGGTGAACACGCGGTCTTGCGCGGCTGCCCGGCTATCGTATTTCCAGTTTATGCGCGCTCGCTAACTCTTCGGTACGTTGAGTCCGACCAGCCGATGTCGGTTTCATTTTCGGGCAAACACGGCGACGAGATGCGTTTACTTTTCTCAGGCGTTGTCGAACGCGCTGGGGAAATGACGGGTCTCCGGCGCGAGGCGATTCGCGGGCACTTTGAAATTGAGAACGAAATTCCGGTCGGCGCCGGAATGGGTGCATCGGCGGCTCTTTCGGTGGCGGTCGGGCGTTGGTTCGCTTTTAAGAATCGTGTCTCGATCGATGAGCTCCACGAGTTTTGCCGGCAGCTTGAAAATCTTTTTCACGGTGAGTCGAGTGGTCTCGATATCGCAGTTTGTATCGAGGGCCGAGCCCTTCGTTTTGTACGAGGCGGTGAGCGTTCGCCGATCACGGTGGGGTGGAAACCGCACTGGTTTGTTTCGTATTCTGGCCAACGCGGCCTTACGGCGGAGTGCGTATCGCGTGTAAAGGCTTTGATCGAACGAGATCCCTCGCTAGGCGCCAAGATCGATGCCCAGATGTGCG
>JAYTHQ010000267.1:0-3595 GCA_043732445.1 Bdellovibrionales bacterium
CAGGCTTTGCGTTTCGGTCGCGCTTTGGTGGACGATCGGGTTCCCCCCGTTGCTTCGTCACGAACTTTTCACGAGAGGGTGTATTTTTCTTAATTGGATTTTCGTCAAAACGCGAACGGACCGACGAGGCTTCGGTCTTTGCCGGTGGCCCTGGCTTTGGGGGAATATTGGCGCGCGCTTTTCCCTCGCCCCAGCCGCGATCTTCTTCGCGAGGCTGAAATGACATGATGTACGTAAGTTTTTCGGATTTCGCTTTTGGCTCGGCCGCTGCCTCTCGAGACGGCGTTGCGCCGCGAGATTCATTTCGAGGCCCAACTTTTGGCCCACTCGTTGGGCCGCGACCGCCGCCCAGCACGTCAGAGAGTGAGCGTGCATTTTTGATGTCGCGACCTTTTCGACGACCGTTTTTGCTGCCGCCGCCAGCGCTACTTCCCGCTTTAGATGAGCTTTCGTCGCGACCGCCGCTACGCTTTGCGCCGCCGCCTTCGTTTTGACCACGCCCGCTCTCGGGCCGTGAGCCACCGTTTCCTTTGCTTCCTTTGCTTCCTTTGCCGCCACCGCGACCGGAGCCGCCCGAAGATTCTCTAGCCATCTACTCGCCGTTGTTCATAGTTGTTCGTAGTTGTTCGTAGTTGTTCATCATGAACGCTCGCTTGAAAAACGCTAGCACTGCAAAACCTGGGTGACAATCAAAGTTGATTTTGCCATTTCGCTCCGCTACCGTCCCTGGAGTTGACCGCACTTCTCTTGAGCCCGGGTGGTGGAACTGGTAGACACGCGTGGTTCAGGTCCACGTGCCGTAAGGTATTGCAGGTTCAAGTCCTGTCCCGGGTACCATCTTTCAGAGCCTCGATTTAATTTGAGCTGAGAGACTGTCTTGAATCCTGGTTTCAAATCATATCCAATAGTTGCGCCGCTCAGGCGCGGGTTCGAGCAAACCCTTTTCACGAAAGCGATGCGATCTGCATCACTTCCTTTTTCCCATTTAACTTCCGCAGACTTACAAAGTTCGAGCAAAATCTCGGCTGTTGCCTTTGTTTGCTCTGGATTGACGTGAGAATCGCTGGAAAGCGTGTTCTCAAGTTCAGCGCGCTCGGCATTTAGTTTCGCAAGCTTTCGATCATACGCCTCTTTCGAAAGAGCACCTTCGACCCAATGATCGTAAAGCGCATCTTCTTGTTCAGACAAAGCGCTCAAACGTGATTTTGTACTTTCTTGGTTTAACTTGGTTTTCCCGATGTCAATTTGTGCAACGTCATTGAGGCTTAAGCAGATCAGTTCTGCTTCCTCGCGTGTGAGTTGGATTCCCGCGATGATCTTTTCGAACTCAGACCACAAACGTCCCTCGGCGACATTCACTTGTTTGATGCCGTTAAACTTATGCAGGCGCTTCCCGTCGGCGCAGTGGTAGTAGTGATAGACGTGCTTTTTCCCGTCGCCCTTGTTCGTTTTGATTTTCGGATCGTAGATGATCGAGCAGCCGCACTCGGGCACATCGCATTTCAGAAAATAACTGAAGACGCCGACCGGCTGAGGTTTGTTGGCGGTCCCGCGCTTGGTCTGAGCAAGCTCGACCCATTCTTTAGGAACAATAAGTTCGTGATTCCCATCATAACATTTTCCCTCCCAGACGTAGCGGCCACCGTAAAACGGATTAATCAGAATTTTTTCGACCGACCCGCGAGTGAATGTCTTTGTGCGAGTCGTTGGGATTAAATCCTCTTCCTTTAGAATTTTAAAAATGCCGTCATACGAATAACCCTTTAGTGCCCGCAGTTCAAAAATTCGTTGTACTGTCTTCTTGGTCAGAAGATCAGGAACGATCTTGGCAGTTTGTTTACCGTGGCGATTCTCGCTGCCTTCTCTGATGTTTTTGTATCCCAAAGGCGCGTGCGCCGGAAACCATCCTGTCTTGGCCTTCTCGAGCATCCCTTTCCGCGCTTCGCGCGCGATATTGAGCGCAATGTATTTGCTCACTGACGTCATCATATCGTCGGTGAAGATGTCGGCGGGCGAGCAATTTCGATCGAGAATGCGCTTGTCTTTGTAATAGTGAATGACCAAACACCCGGTCATCACGAAAAACTGAAGCTGTTCGCGGTTGGTGAAATTCCGAGTGAGTCGGTCGGGCTTCTCGACAATCAGATGAAGTGTCCTCGCCTTCCGGTTTGAGGCGTAAATCCTGATGTAATCCATCATGCCGTCAAACTTGTTACGCTTTGCCGACTTGCTGCCGGTCTCAACGAAACTGAAGATCTCTAGAACATTGAAACCGTTCTTCGCGCAGTACTCTTTCCCAAACCGTTCTTGTGCATCGAGCGAGTAACCGTCTTCTTGTTTCGCATCGGAGACACGACAAAGTAAAAGTGCATCTGACATTCTCTTTTCCTCTCAAAGTCTCGAGAGCCTTAAGCGCTCTCGCCAAAATTCGACCACGTTTTCAAATTCATCTTTCGTTAGGCCCAAGTCTTCAAAAGATCTGACCTGGCGAGTTTCGGCACGCGAAGGTTCGGCGAGTGGTGTCTGAGGTTCAATCGCTTGAGGCTTCCGACAAGAAGTTCGCTTTTTCCGCGATTCCTTTTTGCACCCTTTGCAGATCGACTCGTGCCGCGTTCCCTGCATGTAAAAGGCCTGACGGGACTTGAACTTCTCGCAGGCTGAGCATCGCCTTTGCTCTTCTTCCACACATAACTCCATGAGAATTGGAGTCCAGAGAATCTTGAGATTTTGATCGAAAATCCGATGTGCAACTGCACATGACTTTTGGCTGGATCATTTTTTGAAATGGAGCGTGGCTTGAACCGTGCAGACGAAAGTCAAAGAGTTGGATCGGCTGCTCGATCAGTTGAGTCGTCCGTGATTGGCTCTTTTTTGCTTTCGGTCTTTTTTGATCGAAAGACGATTTCGAATTCACCATCTTCGCCATTGGCTTCAGCCTCCGTTACTTTTCGGAGCAATTGCCGAAGATGATTTTTCGTGTTGTAGAAGCGTTCGATTGCAGCACTCACTTGCTTGTTCGACAAATTCTCTGGGCCGTATTCGAGATACCAGCTCAAGAATACTTTGCGCGACAGATTGATCGGCTTTTGCTGATTTATCTGCTCGATGTAACGATTAAGCCGCCTAGCCGCTTGCTCGCTGATGACAATCGATTCACGTTTGGTTCGAACCTTGTCTGGGACAATTTCTTCTTCGGTCATTCACGGGCTCCCCTTCAGACGCTTTTCAGCGATTTGGTAATAGTTCGGATCGCGCTCGACACCAATGAAGCCGAAATTCTCAGAAAGTGCTGCCACACCGGTCGAGCCTGAGCCCGCGAACGGATCAAGTACGACGCCTCCGGACGGCGTGATCATTTTTACGAGATAGCTCATCAGTCTCAGCGGCTTGACGGTGGGGTGATTGTTATCGAGTCCTCGTTCTGACTTGCCGGCTTTTTTGCAATAGAAGAAGGGATCCTCTGGCTTGAGGTTTTTGAAATACGGCGCGACATCTGTACCACTTTCGTTCTGGTTATTTAAAGCGCGCGCTGGGCAATCGATTTCGTGGGAGGGTGTGATGACGAGATTTGCTGGAAATCGACCTTGAGGATGTT
>JAYTHQ010000268.1:0-3584 GCA_043732445.1 Bdellovibrionales bacterium
CTTTTTGCTCGTTTTGATACCGATCAAAGTGGCGATCTCGATAGCGTTGAAATAGCGAGGGCGTTTCCGCTGCTCGGCCCCGTTATTAAAAAGATGGGAAATGGCCAAGCGAACTCCGAAAATATGCAGCGGACGATTTTGGCTTACATTATTAATTACGGAGTTTTGCCAGATACCGATAGCATGATGGGTAAGGCTAGCTTTCTGGTCTGGATGGGCCGTTACAAGCTAGGACTTTACACCGAGTCGGCCGATCGATTGAAAATCCTGACCGTGATCGGAGCCTTCAGCCAAGCGGCGAAGAGATCTCGAGTCAAAAGCATTAGCGCGTTTCACGACGGAATTTCGAACGACCTCCGCGCTCTCATTCGCGCGAAAGAGCCGGGGACAGCTGCAAAAATCACGGAGCTCTTCCAGTGTTTGCCTCCGGCCGCGCAGATTCTCGCTCTAGATATGGCTGGCGCAGTCGATAGGCTCGCGCCAGCAGGCGAAGCCATCACTAATGAAATCTACGTGGCAGAGATGAAGACGCTCATCGATCGTGACCCACGTCTCGAGACTTACTGCTTGCCATTCTAGTTCGTCTCATTCGTGAACTCGCGACGCCGCCGCGAGTCTCGTTGCAAACGAAAGATCTTAGAAACCTAAAGCGACGCGAATACCAAAGACCGACGGAGTTTCGTCGGCGACTTGAGCCAGCAATAAGTCATAGTGCGCGTTTACGTCCCAGTTGATATCGGCCGCCTGGAATTTAAAACCTGCGGCAAGACCGCCGGCGAGATTGTCACCCGTGCGACCGAGAGCATCGCGCGCAAACGCGAAGCCGAGATCGGCACCTAAGTAGGGTTTTCCGAACGTCAGCAACTCGCGAGTGGGAAAGTATTCGCCGGCAACTCCGAGATTGATAAATCGTGTCGTCGACGAGCCAGTACCGAGGTTGAAGTCGCCAAAGATCTTGCCAACAAAGTTGTCATTAAAATCGAGCGCGTAGGCAGCTATCAGGTCGTACATCAGGCTGTCTTCTTTCATATTGATCGCAAACGACGGCCCGACACCGAGTTGAATCTGGCCTGCACGGTCTGGATTCATCATGCGGGGACTTGCGGCCGTCAGTTCACCAACTGACGCGTCTGCGCCCCCACTGCGGGCCGTCGAATCGGGAGACGTTGTTTGGTAAGTTGACGTGTTGCTTTGCGTTTGGGTGCGAACCGTTTGGGTGCGCCCGACATTCAAGGGCCCGCTTGATGGCTCAAGGTTCGATGCAGAGTCGTCAACGGATGATGTTGTGGCGCTAGCGGTTCCGTTATCATCAGACGCGTTTGCGATTGTTCCGTACGACGAGTCTTGCAGTGCCGTCTCAGTAACCGCAAGAGCGCGGTCACGTGATGAGCTCACCGAATTGATGGTCTCTTCGCTCATGGAAAGAATCTCACCGCGTTTTTGCTTCTCGACACGCAAGACCAGCTCATCGCCGCGTTGAATGACAGACGGCTGTAAAATAAAATCGGCATCACGGTCGCGACGAACCAACGTGTGTTCTGGCATTTTGCGAACGGCGTCTCTGACAAGCGACGTCACTTCGGTGACCTGGCGCCGAGTCAGCTGACCTCGAGCTTCGCGAACAAAGATGTCGGAGGCAAACCCGCTTGAGGTGATCGTGAGTGAGGCCGCGAGTAGCCCGAGTGTGAGTTTCATAAAAAGTCCCCTTGATGCTGGTTGAATACTTTGAGAGCCGTTGCCCTTAAACACGATCAGGTTCACGCCCTCTTAAGGAAAATACTAGAGGTCTAGGCGATGTATGTCCGTATGTTCTTACTCTTGGGCCTAATTGAGCGAATTTGAAGACGATTGCGCCTACTTTGGAAGTGATGCGAGCATCAATCGCCAGTACGGCGAGACGTCAATCTCGGCCTCGAGCTTTTTCAGAAACGAAAAAATGCCCCCGAGTTTACGGTGTAAGAACAAGATCTTTTTCGGCGGGGCAGAAAAGCGTAAACTTTGTGAAAATGCTTGAACGATCGCGCGCTGGTTTTTCACGTACTCCAAATTTTTAAAATCAAACGGCTGCGTAGATTCGCTGAACGGCTCAAGCGACGAGAGCATGAGCTTTGCTAAAAGATCGCGGGCGCCAGGTCCCTCGCGGTCGCTAATCAAACCAAAATCGATTGAGGCCTGCACGATCGCTTCTGGATTTCGAGATTCCACGGTCTTGAGCAGGCTGACATAACCTTGACGAAACTCAGGCGAATAGCGAAGTGTCGCGCCAAAATCGAGCACGACCAAATCGAGCGACTTGGCGCGGATCAAAAAATTGCCGTAGTTCGGATCTGTCTGGACAAAGCCCCATTCGAAGAACTCTTTGCAGTAAAGATCGAGGAGTTTTCGGCCGATCTTGTTTCGGTCCTCGAGGGGCGGCGACGTTTTCATCCAATCGCCGAGGGTAGCGCCCTCTTCCCAGGTCATGGTCAGGACGCGCTTCGAGCAATAATCATCGATTGGCTCAGGCACGATAAAGCCGTGCGCCGACGCCATGAGCTCGCGGTAATCTTTCATGTGTTTTCGCTCAAGCTCGTAGTTCGCCTCTTGGTGAAGAACCAAGGACATTTCCTTGAAGGTTTCATCGAGGTCAATCTGACGACCCGTGATCTTGAAAAGACCTTGCACAAGGGTTTTCAAAATTTTAATGTCTGCGTCGATCGTATCGGCGATTCCGGGATATTGAATTTTTATCGCGACGTCGCGGCCGTTTAATTTGGCGCGGTGAACTTGTCCGATACTGGCGCTTGCCGCCGGAACGATTGACAGATTTTTGAAATCGGCAATTTTTTCTTCGCCCAAGTCTTCAACTAGAACTTCGCGAACAATGGACCAATCGACCGGGTCGGCTTTTCCTTGAAGTTTGGAGAGAGCCTCGACGGCCTCGGCCGGAAAGTAATCGGCCGCATCGAGACTTAAAAGCTGGCCTGCTTTCATCGCCGCGCCTTTTAATTGCGAGAGGCTCTCGGCGATTAACTTTGCTTGTTCAATACGCGTTTTCAGTCGTCCCGAAGTGACGTCATCGATGCCGCGAACGAATTGATCTTTGATATTTTGGGCCAGCTCGTGACCGCTCACTTTAGCTGCTAAACCCAAGAGCTTCATTGAGCGCGATCGGAATCCAGTTTTCACGACTGTAATAAAACACAGATCAATCTAGATTGCGACTTCAACCCAAGTCGGCGTGAGCACGCGTTGTAAATCTGCGGGCGAGATTTCGATGAGAAATCCTTTGCTTCCGCCGTTTATAAAAATTCGATCTAAGTCAGCAATAGACTTTTCGGCAGAGGCTAGTCCTTGCCTTTTGGTTCCGAAGGGCGACGGTCGGCCAGCAACGGCTCACGGGGCAACACAGATTTGGCGCCGATCGGGCGCACAAGGTCTTCGTACTTGTAACGTTGGGGTACGAAAGACACACCTACTTGTTGTTAAAGGTGAATGGCAGGCGTGGTTAGAAATTTAAGGTGCTTCATGTTGATAGTGACACAGATTTGCCGCGGTCTTGTCATGCACAAAAAAGGCGGATGGGCGTACAAATAGATCGGATC
>JAYTHQ010000269.1:0-3559 GCA_043732445.1 Bdellovibrionales bacterium
GCGACAACGCCCACCGATCGGCCGTTAAAGCGAGCGAAGCCAACGATGATGTTTTTTGCGTAGTTCTGATGGACTTCGAGAAAATAGCCCTCGTCGACGACCATCTTTAAAAGTTCATGCATATCGTAGGGCTTACGGGGATTGTCGGGAATAAAAGTATTGAGCGCCTCTTCGACGCGGTCGGGACGATCGTTGGTTGGTAAGACCGGCGCGTCGTCGACGTTATTCGAAGGCAGAAACGAGAGCATTTCGCGAATCATCAGCATGCAGTGCTTGTCGTCGTTGGTCGCAAAGTGCGCGACGCCCGATTTTGCTGCATGCGTACTGGCTCCGCCCAAAGCTTCTTTCGTCACTTCTTCGTGCGTGACGGTCTTGATGACGTCAGGGCCAGTCACGAACATGTACGACGTATCTTTCACCATAAAGATGAAATCAGTTATCGACGGTGAGTAAACGGCGCCGCCGGCGCACGGCCCCATGATGGCCGAGATTTGCGGAATCACGCCCGATGACAAAGTATTGCGTAAGAAAATATCGGAATAGCCGCCAAGAGCCTCGACACCTTCTTGAATACGAGCGCCACCCGAATCGTTGATCCCGATCATCGGCGCACCGTTTTTCATCGCCATGTCCATGACTTTAATGATCTTGTTCGCTTGCGTGCGCGACATCGAGCCGCCAAAAACGGTGAAGTCTTGCGAATAGCAGTAAACGAGTTTGCCGTTGATGCGGCCATAACCCGTGACGACTCCGTCACCGAGAACTTTTTTATCGGCTAAACCGAAATTGTGCGACCGATGTGTGACGAACCGATCCATTTCGACGAATGAGCCTGGGTCGAGAAGCACATCAATACGCTCGCGCGCCGTGAGGCGGCCGCCTTCTTTGTGTTTCGCTACTTTGTCAGCTCCGCCGCCGGCGAGAGCTTCGGCATTTTTTAATTCGAGACCCGCGACGCGTTCGTGCGTGCGGCTTTGAGTCGTGTCGATCGTCGCCATTTAAATCTGACTCCTGCTCAAGGGTATGAACGGCCGTAGAGGCGTGGAAATGGAATTGTTTCGCGAACGTGCGGAAGACCACAAACCCAAGCCACCGTTCGTTCAATCCCGAGGCCGAAGCCAGCGTGAGGAAACGTGCCGTACTTTCTCAAGTCCGTGAACCAACCGAAGTTCTCTTCTGGTAAACCGTGCTCGCGAATTTTTCGTTGGAGGATTTCGAGATTATCTTCACGCTGGCCGCCGCCGATGATCTCGCCGTAGCCTTCTGGCGCCAGCATGTCGCAGCTCATGGACTTCAAGGGCTCGTTGTCGTCGGCCTTCATGTAGAACGCTTTAATAGCCGCAGGGAAGTGGTGAACGAAAACAGGCGTCTGATATTTCGACGAGATGATCGCTTCATCCGGTGCGCCGAAATCATCACCGTCAATGAACGCCGGGTTCTCTTTTTTTATCATCGCTACAGCTTCGTCGTAGTGAAGTCGGGGGAAGGGGCCTTTGACGTGCTTCAGGGCCTCGAGGCGAGGTAAGACTTTATGCTCAGTCGGATCAGACGACTTATCAATGATTTCAAGTTCGGCTGCCTTGTTTTTAATCGTGCGCTGAACAACATACTCTACAAATTGTTCGGCGAGTTCCATGTTGTCGTAGAGATCATTAAACGCGACCTCAGGCTCAACCATCCAGAACTCAATTAGGTGCCTTCGAGTTTTTGATTTCTCGGCGCGAAATGTTGGGCCGAAGCAATACACTTTTCCGAGAGCAGCGGCCGTCGCCTCCATGTAGAGCTGACCGGACTGCGAGAGATAAGCTTTGTCGTCGAAGTACTTTGTTTCGAAAAGTGTCGTCGTACCTTCGGCAGCGTTCGGCGTGAAGATCGGCGCATCAGTGAGCGTAAATCCGCGGCCATCAAAGAAATCGCGAACCGCCGCGATGATTTCCGCGCGAACGCGGAGAATCGCCGTTTGTCTTTTCGAGCGGAGCCACAAATGACGGTGGTTCATCAAGAAATCCGTGCCGTGCTCTTTGGGCGTGATCGGATAATCTTGCGCGATGTGAATGATCTCGATGTTTTCAACACCAAGCTCGAATCCGCCTGGCGAACGCTTTTCTTCGCGAACCGTTCCGGTGACTTTTACCGAACTTTCTTGCGTCAGCTTTTCGAATGTGACGTCGAACGTTTCAGGATTTGCGTCGCCTTTAAAAACGACGCACTGGCAAAGACCCGTGCCGTCGCGAAGCAGGAGAAATTTAATCTTGCCCGAAGAGCGAACGTTGTCGACCCAGCCACGCAGTTCGACTTTTTGTCCGACAAAATTCTTGAGATCCGAAATGTAATAACGCATGAGCCGAGTTGACCGCCGTGATTCCGAGAGTTTGAAGAAATCAAAGTTACTCGTCTCACGCTGCGTTAGGCAAGATTTACTGCGGAAGTTTCAGGATTTCGGCTAGTGCATTTTTGACGTTTAGGCGGCCATGTGACGAGACCTGAAACGGTCCGGCATCAACTGAATTCAAGAGTGCGTTTTTCACATCACTCAAAGACGCGTTCGGACGTGCGCCCATCAAAATGGCGGCGGTTCCGGCCACGAAGGGTGTCGCCATACTGGTGCCGCTCAAGGTCGCTGTCATGTTGGTCGTGTGCGCCGGGCTCGTATCGGGAAATGTGCTGACGATCGAATCTCCGGGCGCCATTAAGTGCACGAGCGTGCTGCTGTAGTTAGAAAAAAAATTCGCATAGTCGCGTTGATTGCTTGAGCCCACGGTTACTTGCGTGCTCATTCCGAACGCGGCCGGATAGGAAAATTGAGAGTCGTTGTCTAAATTGACACCGTCATTTCCCGCTGCCACGACGAACAAGACGCCCTGCGCACCGACGTCAGCAATCGCCTTCTGGAGGTTCTTAGAGCACGGCGCTCCGCCCCAGCTGGCGTTAATCACTTTCGCACCCATTTTCGCTGCATAATACATCGCGCGGATCGCATTACTGATATCGCCGGTGCCTTCGCCGGACTTCGGATCGAGGTACATGAAATTGAGCGGAAGAATTTTTACACCCTCAGCAACTCCGAGAACAGAACCTGCCGAATGCTGAGCACCAATAATGCCGGCTACGTGCGTGCCGTGGCCCCCAACTGGAACGACGTTTGGAGAATTATTCTGAAAGTCGTATCCGCTCACATCATCGATATACCCGTTGAGATCATCATCAAAGCCGTTATTCGATTTATCAGCCCCGTTGCGATCGAGTCCCACTTCACCAGTATTTACGAAGATTTGGTTTTTTAACTGATCATGCGTGCGATCAACTCCCGAATCGACCACGGCGACGACGATGCCCGTCCCGGTATAGCCTTGAGACCAAGCTTGTTCGGCTTGGGTGATTTGCTGCCCCCACGTCGGAGATTGCGGCACCGAGGCTTCTGTTGAAACTTGTTTCGGAGTTTGCGGCATCGTGATTTTTTGATCTTGTTCGGCGAACTCGATCTTCTCGAGATTTGGCTCAATCACCGTTTTCATAATTTCGTCGCGTGTCGCGTTTTTATAGACGGCGGTCGTCCCGT
>JAYTHQ010000270.1:0-3539 GCA_043732445.1 Bdellovibrionales bacterium
GCCCGAGGCGTCGATCTTCAAGACACCATCGAAACTTATTACGAGCTCGTCGATAAACGCGTCCCAAATCACGGCGAAGATCTCGCCCGCCTCAAGAAAAATCGCATCTTGCTCGATGGCAACCAACAAGAAGGCCTGCTACTTCAGATTTTCACTGAAAATCTTTTTGGTCCGATCTTCTTTGAAATTATCCAGCGCAAAGGCAATGAAGGATTCGGTAACGGAAACTTTCAGGCCCTGTTTGAGTCGATCGAGCTCGATCAAATCCGCCGCGGCGTCATTAAGGTATAAGTCTTGACCAACGATGGCTGCGAACGCCTGTTCAAAACGCGAACGGGCGTGAAGCTGAGCTGGCCCGTGCGAATCGAGAACAATCAGATTCTAACTTCGTGGTCGGTCCTAGTCTTTCGACGATGACTGACGCTTATTTTTTGCCGAAATTAAAATCGAGTTGCTCGGGATCGTGTTCTTGGGCCACCGGCAGTTCGATACCGAGATTTCGGCTAAAGTAGATCCCCTTAGCGAAGGTTCGAAAGTAATCGTCGTACATATGGAAATAACCCTGATCGCCGGCTTTCGAGGTCCAACTATTTTTCAGCTTCCATTTGATGACTTTGCCGGTCGCCGGATCTAGATCGTAACCAACAATTTGAACTGCGTGCCCGCCATCAGTTTTACCGAAGTAATTTCGCACATGACTGGGCAGCGGCGCACCCGCTGAAGGTGTCTCAAAGGCCGCGATCGACATCACGCCAGACGCTCTATCGACGTAAGCAGCTTGATGTTGGTAAGCGAGATAAACGTTGTGCCCCTGATCTAACAGCTCACGCATGGTCTTTTCGATGTTGTCGACGTTCGTATAAACGTCGGTCGACAAATCAGAAACGTTCACGCGAGTTTTTAATGAACTGATTGGCGCCAGAGCCCACATGTTAACGAGCGGGTCGGCTAGCTCCGGAAAGTTCTCCAACATAAACGCTTTTGGATTCGTCGTCTGACCTTCGTAGGTAAAGGTTTTTGGCACTGGTCCGACCACGTTATCGAAAATATTTTTGATCTCGTAAGCACCGGCCAACGTGATTTTGTCTTTCTCGGCTTCAAACATCGCTTGGCTCCGCATTAAGCGAACGCGGCCGATCACGTTTTCAATGTACTCTTCCATGCGCGTGGAAGTGGGCGGCGACATGAAATCGGTCTTCGGGGTCCAGACGCCTTCGGGAATCAGGCCCGCTTCAACGATATATGACCGCGAGATGATCGGCCAAGAGCCCAGAGAAACATCGAGCTTTGATGTCTGTCTTGGATCAGTTGAATTTTCTTTCGCGAGTTCTTCGAGCGCGCGGCGGAGCCAGTACTTCGCGGCCTGGTACTTCATCGAAAGAACGACCGACTTGCCCGAACGCGCTTTGTATTCGTGCTCGAGTTGCGAATCCCAGGCAGCCATATGGCAAATGCCGAGGCTGCATTGATCTTTGATGTCAGACTGGCCGTCAACCGTGACGGTGTATTTGTCGGTATGAACGAAGCTCGAACGAATCTGACCGAAGATCGGTTCCAGCGCCGGGCGCGCTAACTTCGGTACGTACGTCAACAGCGCTTGCGGCTGAGCTTCGCTAAAAAGTTGCGTGCATGAACCCGCAGAACTCGCAAGCTCCGCGATAGCCGAAGAGTTAAAAAATCCAAGCCCTGTGAAAAGAATGACCAGAAAAATCTGTGAGCGCAGCTTTATAGGCATTGAGTCTCCGTGGGGGCCATGAGTTCAAGATCCGTTCCGTTTGTCGTTCGTAAAGATGCGCAAATGCGTGCGGTCGCCCCATTGGTTCGGCGAATACAGCAGCGAACTCGGCGTCGTCGATTGACCATGCGGAGTCGACTTAGCTTGCTGCGCCTGATAGATCACAAATTCGTTAGTCGAAACTTTTTCGATGATAGCGACGTGACCGCTTCGGCCAACGCGTGGCCACTGCGCTAGAAAAGCCGTGTGATCAGGTTTCGAATTTAAAAGCTCCTTCAGCTGGTCTTGCCCGTGATCAGTGCTGTCTGCGGTGAACGCATGCGCAGTCCATTCCGGCAGATACCCTGTGACGATTTTTTCGAAGTCGTTCGCCATGAAGGTCGGCACGTTATGGCCGGCACGAAGCAAAACATTTCGCACAAAAATACTGCAAGCTGTCTGGTTCGAACCGTTTTGCTTTGAAAGTGCGATTTCCATTTTTGCGGCGACGATCAAATCTGAACTTTGTTCTGACGACGCGCCAAAGCTTTCGCCTGCGTCCGCGCAGCCGACAGACGAGCCCACGACAAAAACCGTCAGAATCAACCGTAGAAACTTCATTGACCCTTCCTCTAGGCAGAGCGTGCGCGTTCTCAGCGTAGCTTTTCGACCTCTACGAATGGAGTTGCGAGGAGGATGCCAACAAACGCCGGTCAATATGGCTAACAAAAGTGCTTGTAACCGCAAGTGGGTTGCAATAGCTAAATGGCACCGAGAGCGAGGATCACATGCCCAAAACCGTTTACGCCGAAACTGGTAAATCGATTCCGGCCGTTCGCGTTCCGTTTGCCCCCGCTGTCGCTGCCGAGGCTTGCACGCCGCCCCGGCGCTTCGAAATCTCTCTCGATAAACTCGGCATTTGGCTCTCGGGCGTTTGCATGATTCATTGCCTACTGACGCCCATTTTGCTGTTATTGCTTCCGATGTTCTCGCTCGCCAAAAGCGAGTGGGTTCACATCCTCCTCGCGTGCGTCCTACCGTTGATCACCCTCGCGGCGTTTATGCCAGGCTACCGGCGCCATCACGACAAGGCGGTCATCGCACTCGGCGTGCTCGGGCTGGTCTTCATCGCGTTTGCGGCCTTTGATCCGCTTCATCTCCTGAACGAAATCACCGAGAGCATGGTGACGACATTCGGAAGTCTTTCGCTGATCTCAGGTCATATCCGCAATCGTCGCCTCAACGCTTGCGCCCATCCGGGGCACGCACATTGAAATCCATGCCCGCCAAATCTGCCCGCCATTCACACTCACAACCGTCGCTGACGGTTGATGAGGCATTAACGCGGCTGCAGTCGTCGTCGTATCGCCTGACGAGGCCGCGCCGAGCACTCCTTGATGCCATTTTAAAATTCGCAAAGCCCTTCTCGGTCCCGGATCTTGAAAAGCGCTTGAAGGGTAAAAATGGCTGCGATCCGGTCACGATCTACCGGACGCTGCCGATTTTCGCCGAGCTGGGATTACTCGAGAAATGCGATTTCTCAGACGAGATGACTTATTACGAGGTTCGTCACGGACTCGAAGGCCATCACCATCATCACGTCGTCTGTACGAAGTGCAGCAAGGTCGAACCGCTTGAATTCTGTTTGGTCGATGGGCAGGAGCAACAGCTCAAACGTCTCGGTTACAAAAACTTGAAACACCGCCTTGAGTTTTCTGGCATCTGCCCGACTTGCTCATGAATTCCGCAACCTAACTGGTTCCAAATTCGTTCGCAAATCCCAGCTCGGCACCATCTCTCGGTCATGTCTTGGCACCAAACAAAG